>MHDC01000001.1 GCA_001803415.1 Microgenomates group bacterium RBG_16_45_19
GTAATCTCTCAATGATATTCACGCCAATGGTGTAGAGATATTTTGATGTTATAGCAAGACTTCCCCAACAGAAAAAGGCACCAATCGCTAAAGGTAACCAAGTTGAATCAAATTTTAAATTCCTAACTTTTGATTTGGAAAGCATTACCAGAGGCGAAAAAGCTACGATCATAATTATGGCTAAGATAGATTTGGAAGTTAATTCGCTTTTAAATAGGAAAATTGAAACTAAACTGGTAAAAACGACATAGCTTTTTGAGATAACCAGGCTATATCCAGGATTAGGTGCCCTTTCAATACTAATTAAAGACATAACATTACCAAAATAAGAAAAGAGGATTGCTTGAATAACTACGATGATGAATGCAAAGGTCGAAAGATGGAGATCCGTTCCATTGATGCCACTGATAATGGCATATACAATCACGGGGATAATAAACATAGCCAGATTATTTAGTTGAGTTGGAGTCTTTAAAAGTGAACTTTGTCGCACAGCCAGGTATAAAACAACAGAAGAAATGAACATGATGAAACTGGCAATTACCCAGGTCATGAAATTATTTTAACACTTAAGAATGTTATTTGGTTTCGAAGGAGGCGGATTCCATTTTGGTTAGCAATTCACCCAATTTTTTAGCGTCTTCCTGATTCAAAACCACTTCCTGGCTCATGTTGATTTTGCCTTCAAACTTGAGGCGAACTAACTCTTCTACAGTAATGGCAATTCTCATGAGTCTCACCTTCTTTCCAACCAACCAAACTTTGTATTACTTTTATCTTAGCACTGGCTTCAAGTTGGTATGAGGGTGCCCAAAAAATTCCAAGTTAAACAAACTATCGAAAAATGAAGTGACCAATTTATGAAATTGATTCGACTAAATAGATTCTGAGCTCTTAACTTGCCCATTCGATAAATATTTTTTCTAAAAAACTGATTTGCCTCAGTAGTTACGCACTTTAACATTGATTAGACTGATTTGACAGGCAATACCAAATGCAGGCATGATAGTTCTGAAAGGAATTACTATGCCTGCCCCCTTAGTATGCTACATTCGCGGTTTGTTGCAAGGGTTTTCTTGCTCAGCCACTTCATTGTCCCGTCAGTTTGCCTGGTCTCACGATCAGCTCACCCGCTCCCTCAGGAAACGATTTGCCTGGTGTACTTTCTGGCGCTGGCTCATCTTGACTTTGTTTGGCCCCTTAAAAGACGGGTGGCTGATTATCGACGACACCATCATTGCCAAACCCTACGGTAAACTCTTTGCTCAAGCCAGTTATGTCTACTCCTCCGTCTTGGGTAAAAGTGTCAAAGGCTACGACGTCGTCTTGCTCTGTTGGAGTAACGGCAAGATCACTGTTCCTTTAGCTTGGTGCTGGTACAAAAAAGGCGGGAAAACCAAAAACACGCTGGCCCGCGAGTTACTCTCCGTTGCTAAACACACCTGGAAACTGAAACCCAACATGATTCTCTTTGATGCCTGGTATATGGAGAAGCACTTAATCAACTGGTTAACGGTTAACCACTGGCGCTTCGTCTGCCGCTGTCGTAGTAACCGAGTCTTAAATGCTTGTCCGGTCTGGCAGGATTTACCCGTTAGTGGGGATGAAGTGGTGGGTTGGATTACCTGGCAAACCAGAGTCAAGGTTATCAGAGACGATAACAGATTCCTGGCAACCAATGATCCAACTCTAAGTGTTATGGAGATCTGCGAATGGTATGCCCGAAGGTGGCCGATTGAGGACATTTTCCGCATGACCAAGAGCAAACTCCATCTGGAGGAGTGTCAAGGCCGGAGCTTACGGGCTCAGCAAACACACTGGGGTACAGTGCTCACGGCTTATGTTATTCTCCTTCACCAGAAAGTGACCAAACACCCCACTAAAACTCTATACCAGTTACACGAAGCGTGGATGATGAGAACCAATCTCTCCAGATCGGCTAGTCGATATTACTATCAAGTACTAGGGACTGCGTAAGTCCTATTGCCTGTAAAAATTCTATAACCACATGAGTGTATGATGAATTATTTTCTGGTGATAGTTTACTCGTCACGATTAACTATTTAAAGTGAATTCTTCCAGTTCTCTGATGCCGCCGAAGGCGATCCAGGCTAAAATGATATAATAAGTATATGTATAACTGGTCGACGGATACGGCAAGATTAAAACATGATCCAGACAAATTGACTAAGTTTATGTTGGAACAAAGAATAAATTTCGGCCTTAATGGGTCGAAACTAAAGCAAAATGATTTGATCAAATTTTGGAAGGATTTGGATATTGATCAATATCGGAAGAAATATTTAAGTTCCCTATTATGGCCAAAATAAATCTTAACCATGAACAAAACCTATTTCTTAAGCAGATTCGTCATTCGTCTTTAAGTCAGTCGTTTTATTTTACCGGTGGGACAGCGCTAGCCTATTATTACTTACAACACAGGCTTTCAGAGGATTTGGACTTCTTTTCCAAGCAAGAATTTGAACCATTAGAGATTACAACTTACCTTAAGTCTCTTAAAGACGTCTTAGCCTATAAGTCATTTGATTTTCAATCATCGTTTAACCGAAATATCTATCAACTGCGTTTCGGTCAGGGTCGGTTTTTAAAAGTGGAATTTACCTATTTTCCTTTTGAACAAATCGAACTCCCCCGTAATGATAATTGCTTATTAGTTGATAGTTTGACGGATATCGCTGCCAATAAGTTATTCACGATTGCCCAAAAACCGCGCGGTCGGGATTATTATGATCTTTATGCCATCCAGCTTCACCAGCCTATAGATTTCAAGCAACTTAGATTGCAGGCTAAAGCTAAATTTGATTGGCACATCGATCCATTGCAATTGGGGACCCAATTTAATCGGGTAGCTGAATTTATGGATGACCCGATTTTGACGAAGCGGTTACCCCGTCAGGCGGTAATCAATTTTTTTAGTAATCTGGCTAAGAGTTTTAAAGATGAGTTTTTGTTAGTTTAAATTCTCACTACTTAACGTAAATTCTTCCAGTTCTTTGATGCCGCCGAAGGCGATGCGGTCGGGGACATTGTGGCTGGTGCCGAGCATCCGGGCAGGGGTGATGACAAACTGGCCCCAGCGTTCGTTGACCGCGTCCAGAGCTTGACAGAGACGGGCCTGCCGGTCGATCTGGCCGAAAAGGTCCAGTTGTAAATTTTCGGCTTTAACCAGATTGAAGACCGAAACAGCCAGGGTGTGAACCGGCTTCCGATAAGGACAATGGAGAAACAGGCGGATCAGATAACGATAGATCTCCCGGGCATCAAAAAGAACACTTTTAGTCTTCATGCCTTGGTGCCAATAAGAAAAATCGCGATAGAGAAGCGCTAAATGAACGCCTTGGGCGTACCAACCGGCTCGGCGCAAGCGAAAGCTCATTTTTTGAGTAAGTTTTGTTAGCAATGGCGCCAGTTGATCATAGCTTGCCAGCGGCCGGGGCAGGGCGTAAGAGTTGCCGTAGCTTTTGCGGCTAAAAACGGCAGCGTCGCTTTCCCAACCTCTAAGTTTTAAATACCAATAGTAACCTAAGACCGATTGGAAAGCAGCTTTAAGAGTCAGGAGGGGGGCGCGATAGAGGTCAAAGACGGTGTAAATACCGGCCTGATTCAAGCGGACGGCGTTTTGCCGAGCAATGCCGCAAAGATCGGTCAAGTTTAAAGTTTGATAAATGGCGGCGGCGTTTTGGTAATTGATTTCGTCCAAGCCATCGGGTTTATGAAGACCGGCAGCCGTCTTGGCTAAAAAGCGATTGGGGCCAAGACCAATCGAAACGGTCAGCCAGTCACCAATCTCACTTTTAAGGCGGCGTTTGATGTCTTGGGCGACGGTTTTCATACCCCGGGAGTAAGCCGGGTAACCTTCCAGGTTAAGCACAAACTCATCGATGGATTTGGGGACAATTTGGTCGGTATATTGGGTGAGGAGGCGGCGCAAAGCCAGGTGGACGTGGCGGTATTTCCAGGGATCGGGAGATTTAACAATCAAACCCGAGCAGAGTCTTTGGCCGTCTTTGACCCTCAGGCCGGTTTTGACGCCATAACTTTTGGCTTCGACCGAAGCAGCCAGAATACAGCCGCCAGGAGAGGGGTAAGCGGCCACCGCTACCGGTTTACCCCGCAACAGCGGATTGGCTTGCTGCTCGATAGTGGCAAAACAGGAATTGAGGTCGAGATGGAGAATGGTACTAGGCTGACGGTTGAAGCCGACGTCAAAGCCTTGATATTTAGTTTGACTGTCCATGTTGACCACCATTGGTTTCAATCATGTCTTCAACCATTTTTTTAGCTTGCTCCAGCAATGCCTTGGACTTTTGCCGGGCCTCGTGGGATTTAACCACCAAATCGGCAATTTGCTGTTGACTGTTGGTGGGTATCGTTGGTAATAATAATCCTTCAAGAGTTTCTTGTGGCACAGCGGCAAGAATAGTGCCAGCGCACTGTTGTTTTAGTTGCATTTGAAAAATAATGCTTTTAGCCAGTACCAGCAAAACTTCTGGTAATAGGTGAGGACTGCGAAATTGGAAAAACCCGGTTGAAGCCAAATTCCCGCTGTGCTTTTTATCAACTAAGGCAACTTTGTCTAAGGAACCTTCAATGCTAGAAACAATTACGTCCCCTTCTTCAAGCAACCTTTTAGCGCGACTTGGGGCTTCTCTGCCGGTAACTTTGGTGAAACCCTCAATAATACCAATGGTTGGATTGATGTTAGATAGCTCAATGTAATAAAAAACTACATCACTACTATCAGTTGGACTGAAGTTTGATTTAACGTTAGTAATAACTTCAGATAATTTTGAGGCTCTCTTGGTTTTTAACTTAGAAATTAACCTTTCATATTTTGGCTGGAAGTAGTCGGCGTCGAGGCGGTTAGCTGTTTGAATGTCGGAAAAATTGACGGTGTAAGATAAATCTTGTGAGGGCTGAAAATCTTTTAAGCCCAATTCTTCCAACAGTAAATTCTCGGCTTGTTGGTATAAAGTTTTTGAGGCAGTGGTTTTGTTGTAAGCTTCACTTAGTAGCTTTTCTATTGTGATTTGGATGTGGGGTGGTATTTTAGGTATTTTTATTGCTCTAAATCTGGCTGGGCTAAAATTAGTTTGATTACTGGTCATCATGTGTTTTTCAATTTCTTGTCTTCCGATATTAGTATTTAGAAAAACGGCTAAAGTAGAAGAGTTAATCAAACTAGCTTTTGGTCTGACCCGGAATAGGTATGAGGCAAAAGCCATATCCTCATCCCTCATAACCAAGGCTGCTTTACCAACTAATTTTGGGTTGCCATTTGTTCTGCAAATTAAAACGTCGTCTTTTTTTAATTTTAGTTCCTCAAAGCTTTTCTGATTGATTTTTTCACAATATTTTTCTGGATGTTTAACAAACATCCCGTCAAACTCATTAAGACGTAATACGGGATAACCTCTACGGTTCTCATTTAACTCATTAGATGTCCCATACTGGATAAATGAGACAACTTGTTCTCCTGTTAAAAAGTCCTTAATGCTTGTTGGCGAACAATAGTATTCAGCATCGAGGCGGAGGGCGCCTTCGAGTTTACGTTTTTGAATAATGGAGTAGACCATAATATTCAACTTTCGGTCCAAAAATCTAATTTTTCTTGTTTGGCGAAGGTGATAAATTTATCGGCGATGGCGTCTAAATCGTGGTCTAATACCTTGTGGCCTCTAGTATCAAACATAAATTTACCGTTTTGGTCCTTTTTAAAGGCATAATCGCCAGAATTATCTTTGCCGCCTTTTTTGGATACCGCCATAAAAATAGGGTAATCTTTTAATGGTTCGCCCACCCATTTTTGCAGGAAAAGGACAGAGGTTTTGGTGCCGGTGTGAGGTTTGAAAGTATTACCATGCAACCCTATCACGGCCAAAATACGGGCTTTAGTAAATAACCATTCGCGAATGTATTGCATGTTGGTGTTGTTGAAAACACCTTGGGGCAAAACAATGGCCAGTCGGCCGCCGGGATTGACTGCGTCCAGAGATCTTTCAATAAACAAGATGTGACGCTCAACATCACCGCGCAGTCTGCCTTCCTTTTTGGCTAGTATATATTGACGTAAAAGGCCTGGGTCATTGCGGTTCTCTCCGGCAAAAGGTGGGTTAGTCAATAATATATCAAAATCAAGATGGCGATATGTTTTTTGGTTGTCAGTTGCCGCTTCTGGGTTATCGAATTGATGCAATAACCGTTTCATTTCAACGCGTGCGTCTTCAGCCGCAATTCCCTGCCAGTCGCGGGCATCGAGTGAATTTCTTTTGAAGATGTGGTGTTTGCCGTCGCCAGCAATCAGCATGAGGGCTTGGGAAATACGGCGCATGTTATCATCAAAATCAATGCCATACAAATATTTGGCGGCGTAATCTTTTTTAGCTTGAACCGAAGGCAACTTGTCCCAAACGTGATACATACTATGAAGTAAAAAGCCACCAGAACCGCAGGCCGGATCAATTACCGTTTCACTTTCATGGGGATTGAGCATCTTGACACACATTTTAATGACATAGCGCGGGGTGAAATATTGGCCTTTTTTGCCCTTGGAGACTTCGGTAATGAGGTATTCAAAGGCACTATCGATGATTTCGTATTCACCTTCGCCGGTTTCAAACAAGCGGACGTTTTCTAGGAACCCGACACAGATATTAAGACGTTCGGCTGAAAGTTTGATCCGGTCAGATTCTTCAAAAGTGTCTGGCCATTCACGGGCGGCGTTTCTAAACATGGTGTTAATGGTTTGGTAAGTTTTATCAGGATCTTTATATTTTCTGAAGAGAATTTCCTTATCTACTCTTCTCTCCCTGGCTAATTTTTCATCAAATAATTTGGCGTAAATAATCTTAAAAATTTCCTCGAAAACATTGGCTCCTGAACCGGCCAACGCTAATTCCTCCATACGTTTAACAATGTCGACAAAATCAAACTTGGGATTTAAACCATCCCAGGTTTTTTTGATTTCAAACAAGTCATCTATAGTTTGATCGGCTCTGGGCAACTCACTCAAAGAATCATCATACTCTTTGGGGTACGGCCGGTATAAAATAACTCGCTCATTACCATTGGACCACACGCCAATTTCCGAACCTTCGGCTGATAAATAACTTTTGAGTTGTTCAATCCCTTTTTTCTCAACCGGGTTTTTGACTTCGATAATAATATAGGGAGTGATCTTATCTTTTTTATAAACGATGATATCGGCAGCTTTAACGTGGATTTCCCGGCCGAAGTGAACGCTTTTTTCGGTATCTAGTCGGTCTAGAGGATATTGGTAAACGTGATGTAATTTATAGAGCCAAAGTTGGCGAATAATTTCTTCCGGTTTGCCGGTTTGTTTGTTTGGATCGTAAACCAAACGGGGATTACCACTTTTAAGGTCTTTAACGAAAAAACGGCCAGTATCGGCAGTGATATAAAGGGCGCTGGCTAAATCAATGCCTTCAAATTCTCTAAGGCCGTAAATAATGTCTGGGTCGCGGAAAATTTGACTAATTACCTCTGAGGCTTGATTAGGCTTAACGGTTGGCATATCAGTTGACTCCTTTGAGTTGTTGCTCTTTGATAATGGAAATAACTTTACCAACCAGCTTCATTTCGTGGGTAAAGGGAATAAGCGGATATTGGGGATTTTCGGGCTTGAGATAGATATAGGGCGGCTGATCATCAGATATAAACCGTTTGATAGTGGATTCACCTTTGATATCGGCCAAAACAATATCTTCGGAGGAAAATTCTTTTTGATTTTTAACCAAAACTACATCGCCGTCATCAATACCGGCATTGATCATGGAATCGCCTTGAACTTTGAGGAGAAAGACTTCTTGGTCTAATTTTGAGACATTTCCAGGTAAGGTTTGCCATTCGCCATCGAGGTCAATGGTATCGATGGGTGCGCCAGCGTGAGAGATACCTAGAAAGGGAACTAGTGGCGGTTTACCGAGGGCAGTGTAACCGGCTGGTAAAATGGCAATGCTTCTGGCTACTCCCTGCTCTTTTTTGACTAAACGTTTGACTTCTAGCTTGTGAAGTAAATCAATAACTGACTGGTTAGAAGTTACACTTAAAGCTTGGCGCATTTCTTCCATTGAGGGAGGATAGCCAGTATCCTTGATATATCGATAAATAATAGTTAACAGATCTTTTTGTCTTAAAGTGAGGGCAGGCTTCATAAAATGATATTACCCGACTATATGTTCTGGAGTCAACAGCTAAATATTTAATTGGTCACATCATCGGCAATTTCCTCCAGAGTCCATTGCAGATTATCGGTGTTAAAATTCAAGCGAAAAAATAGGCTGTCGCTGGCCACCGAAAAAACGTGGTGGAGGGTCCGGCCGGTGCGGTAGGTATGATGGAGGCCGAGACTTTTAATCGGGTAAGAGCGGCCTTCCCAAGTCAGTTGAAGGGGAATAAAGCGGTGGTGGTGGTGGTTGTAGTCAGCGATGACGGAAATAGGAGCCCTGATAGCTTGGATCATACCAAATATTACCCGAAATAGCCTTTCAGTTATATATCCGAAGAAAGGGCGAAGTCAAGCCGGAATTTTCAGGCTTTGGGAGTCTTAGCCATAAGTAAAGATATTATCACCGAGGGAGGACAAACTTGCAAGCGAGGAACTGATTCCGATACCATGAGTAAGTGTCGATTAAAGAATATTGGGCTAAACACCGACTGAAAGTAAACCGAATTTCAAGAGTTGTCGGGATTGGGGCAGGCAGCTTACTCTTGGGGTTAAGTGTAGTTTATGGACTGAGGTGGCAAAGGCAAATAAACCTCAATCAACAAATTCTCGAGATTACCCAAGAAAAATTAAGCGTTAATGAAGCAGCTTTGGCTTCGGCGACGGCTTCACTGAATGCCCTACAGGCTGATGACCAATTCGTACGCAACGAAAAGCTGACCGCGGAAATCGAGGCCATCCAAACCGAGTATCGAGCCGCCGTCCAAACTTATGAAAACTTGATCGATTTAAGAGGAGATAGCATCAAAACCAGTAAATTGGATGGGCAATTGGCCGCGATTTTGAAGTTGTTAGCTGACCGAAATTGGGCGACGGCGTCGTCCAAAATTAAGGAATTGAACGCCTCGATCCAAAGCGAGCGAGATAAAGCCGCAGCAGCAGCGGCCACGGCCATACCCGAAAATGTACCGGTGAACAACACGCCACCGGGATCAGGCTACGCTCGGCAACAAGTACAACTGGATATCGGCAATTATTTAGTCAGTATTGTCAGCGCCGATTTGAATTCGACTCGGGTCATGGTCGATACGGCATCAGCGGGGACGTGCACGAATGACTGTCCGGTGTTGGCCTTAAGCGATTATGTGGCTCGCTCCGGGGCGTTTGCCGGTATCAATGGACCATATTTTTGTCCGGCGTCGTATCCTTCCTGCCAAGGAAAGACAAACACCTTTGATACCTTGATCATGAATAAAAATAAAGTTTATTTTAACTCGGAAAACAACGTCTATTCGACGGTCCCGGCCGTGATCTTTTTGGGTAATAGCGCCCGGTTTGTGGGAACAACACAGGAGTGGGGGCGGGATACTGGTGTGGATGCCGTTATCGCCGCTCAACCCCGATTGGTGGCTGGGGGTAATGCGGCTTTTGGTGGTGACGGTGATCCCAAAAAAGGGAGTAAAAGCAATCGGAGTTTCATCGGCGCGACCAGCAACACCGTTTATATTGGCGTGGTGCATAATGCCACGGTCGCCGAAAGTGCCCGAGTCCTGGCGGCTTTAGGGATTAAGGATGCCTTAAACTTGGATGCCGGCGGTTCCACCGCCTTATGGAGCGGGGGTTATAAAGTCGGTCCCGGCCGGGCTTTGCCAATGGGAATTTTATTGGTGAGAAAGTAATTTTAGGGATTTTCGGGTGTATGAACCGATGGCGTCATTTAGCCTTTGTGGTGGGGGGCGTTGATTAAGCCGCACTTTTTGTATTTATAAACTTTGCCGGTGTGGGGATTGATGGCGCCACAAGGACAAGGATTGTTACGGCCGATTTTAGGGCCACTGGGGGGTTTGACCAAAATTGGGGTTCGGCCGTCACTGCTACCGGTGTGATGGGCGGTTTTGGCCATGGCTGCGGCCAAGGCACCGGTACTTTGAGCGACGGCGGGGGCAATGGTGGTAGACGGAGTAGTGGCCTCCAAATCGGCGGCTTTATGGGCTTCCATAACCGGTTGAGGTTCACTGACCGGAACCGGGGCCGCGACCCCAATCCTGAAGATAGAGTGAACCACTTCTTCATTAATCAGGTCCAAGAGGCGGCCAAACATGTCAAAAGCTTCCTTTTTATATTCGGAAATGACTTGGTCTTTACCACCCCGGAGCCAAATCCCTTCACGCAGATCGTCCATGGCGTCTAAGTGATTCATCCACATCCGGTCTAAACTATTGAGCAAGACAAACCGCTCCAATTGGCGCATGGTCGGGGTTCCTAAAGATTTTTCCCGATCGGCGTAGGTTTGGTGAGCCAGATCCTGAAGGGTGAAGACAATTTTTTCGGGAGTTTCAGCTTGCTTCATGGACTGGAGGAGTTTTTCCTGAGAGGTTTTGTCAAAGGGAATAATCATTAAAAATTCCTGTAGCATGGCGTTATATTCATCATCGGTATAGCCTTCGCCGGAACGGAGGACGACTAATGACTGAATAGAGTCATCAATTAAAGCCAGAATTTTACCCTGCAACTGGTTGGCTTCAGCCTTATCGGCGAAACTATCCAAGATAGCCCGACGACGTTTATAAATGATTTCCCGCTGTTTGTTCATGACGTCGTCGTATTCGACTACCCGTTTTCGCTGATCAAAATGGAAAGTTTCGACTTTGCTTTGAGCCTGCTCAATCGATTTGGACACCATACTGGATTCGATCGGTTGATCCTCGGGAATCTTGAGAAAGTCCATAATCTTGGCGACTTGTTCACCACCGAAGATACGCATAATGTCATCTTCAAGGGAAACGTAAAAACGGGAAGAACCGGGATCACCCTGGCGACCGGAGCGGCCTCGAAGCTGATTGTCGATGCGTCGGGCGTCATGACGTTCAGTACCAAGAATATGTAAACCCCCGGCCTTTAAGACTTGATCATGACTGGCTTGCCAAGCTTTTAATTGTTGGGCATAGGGCTGACTGTCTTTCTGGGTGGTTTTTTCCCTGGGCTTTTCGGGGAGGGCACCACCTAAGACAATATCAACACCCCGACCGGCAATATTAGTGGCGACGGTAACCGAACCCGGCTTACCGGCGTTGGCTAAAATCATGGCTTCAGACTCGTGATTCTTGGCGTTTAAGACATGATGCGGCAGCTTCATTCGTTTTAAATAGCGACTCATGATGTCATTTTGTTCAATGGAGCGGGTACCGAGGAGCACCGGTTGGCCGCTCTCGAATTTTTCCCGAACCTCTTTGACAATGGCACCCATCTTGGCCCGCTGGGTTTTATAGACCATATCGGAAAAATCACGACGGACCACCGGCTGATTGGTGGGTATAGCCACGGTATCCATGCTGTAGATAGCCCGAAATTCTTCGGCTTCGGTGACGGCGGTGCCAGTCATGCCGGATAACTTTTGATACAGTCTGAAGTAATTCTGCAGGGAAATGGTAGCTAAAGTTCGCGACTCCTTTTGGATAGTGACATTTTCCTTGGCTTCAATGGCTTGGTGCAACCCTTCCGAATAGCGCCGCCCAAACATCAAGCGACCGGTGTGTTCGTCGACGATGATGACTTGACCGTCTTTAACGACGTAATCTTTGTCCCGGATAAATAAGGTTTTGGCTTTAAGGGCTTGTTCGATGTGGTGGATGGTATCGTAATCGCGCTCGTAAAGATTATCAACATTGAGACGTTTTTCCAGGCGACGTAAACCGTAATCAGTCAGGGTAGCAGTCCTTAATTTTTCATCCAGATTATAGTCAGTATCCCTCACCAGCGAATCAATCAGCTTAGCAAATTCAAAATAGCGTTTGGTGGGTTCGGTATCAGGAGCCGAGATGATGAGGGGCGTCCGGGCTTCATCAATTAAAATGGAATCAACTTCATCGACAATGGCAAAATGATGGCCGCGTTGGACCATATCTTCGAGGGATTGGGCCATGTTATCGCGTAAATAATCAAAACCAAACTCATTGTTGGTACCGTAAGTGATATCGGCTTGGTAAGCTTCGCGACGTGGCACCGGTCGTAAATGTTCCAGTCGGCTATCGCCTCGAACCTCACCTTGATAGTCAGGATCATATAAGGCTGACGGTAAATCGCCTTTACCGGAAAAAATAACCCCGACTGACAGACCCAGGGTATGAAAAACGGGGGCCATCCACCCGGCATCGCGCTGAGCCAAATAATCATTAACGGTGATTAAATGAACCCCCTGACCGGTTAAGGCATTAAGATACAGGGCTGGAGTAGCCGAGAGGGTTTTACCCTCACCCGTTTTCTGCTCGGCGACTTTGCCTTCATGGAAGGCTAAAGCGGCCATCAATTGGACGTCAAAATGACGCAAGTTGACGGTGCGTTTGGCGGCCTCCCGGACTAAAGCAAAAGCCTCGGGCAGAATTTGATCCAAGTCGGCGCCAGATTCAAACCTTTTTTTCAAGTCGGCCGTCGCCCCAGGTATCTTAGACAGCGGAATCTTGGCAGACTGAGCTTCATGCTCATTAATAGTGGTCAAGAGTTGGCGGTAACGCTTAAGGGTTTTTTCGTTGGCATCGAGTAAACGATTTAAGAATTTAAACATAATTTCAAAATGAACTGGCCTATTGTATCGATTCCTCACTCATTTTACCAGGTGTGAGGAAGAAGATTTGATTTTCAAGGATGGATCGGACGATTACCTGCCCAAAGACAGCCGTAGCCGACTGGGACAGCTGGATGACTGACGCCGACTGAGGGGCAGGATCGTAGTAGTTGATGATAGCTAATCCGGTCGCGGTTAAACCGGCTTTAATTTGAGTCAGAAAGGGCTTGGTAGTCAGCCTGGCCGGCGGGGTAAAGCCCCGGAAGAGATCAAGATAAATTAAATCATAAGGCCGGCGGTTGGTCTCAATCCAGGAAAAAGCATCGGCAATAACCAGGTTGACTTTAGTTGGTGGAGCCAGATAAAACTGACCTAAAGCCACTATTACCGGGTCATGGTCGACCCCGGTGAGACTCAGCCGCGGCCAGACAGACATTAAGGCAGTGGCCAGACCGCCCCCGCCATAGCCTAAAATGAGGCCGGTTTGGGGAGAAAAATGAGGAAAAAGAGTCCGGCACAGCGACAGGGTTTGGTGGAAACGCCGGTCGGCCACACCTCCAACTTGAACGGCACCAACCACTAAAAATTGACAGCGGCCATAACTTAGGCGGACGGAAATAAGGCCGTTTCGAGGTGAATTGAGCCGCAGGAGAGTGATTGGTTTGAAGTAAGACCAGCAACGTTGGCGTAAATTAGGGGACGGATAGACGGTCATGAAAAAACTAGGGGGATTTATTAACGATCCGGTCAAAACCCACGTAAGACTTTAGGACTTCGGGGATAAGGACACTACCGTCAGCCTGCTGGTAATTTTCTAAGATGGCCGCCAGCAGTCTTGGAGTAGCGGCCACAGTGTTATTTAGGGTATAGACAAATTTTAATTGACCGGCTTTGTCCCGATAGCGAATATTTAAACGCCGGCTTTGAAAATCTAAGAAGTAGGAATCGGAATGGGTCTCGCGATAGCGGTTCTGGCCGGGAAACCAAGTTTCCAGATCGTATTTTTTCCGTTGGCCAGCTCCCATATCACCGGTACACATCAGCAGAACCCGATAGGGCAAACCCAAAGCTTCCAAGACACTAGCGGATAGGGTTAACATCTGTTCATGCCATTCCCGAGTGATGGTTTCGTCGGCTTCGGTTAAAACGACCATTTCCACTTTACTGAATTGATGAAGGCGGAAAAAACCTTGGGTATCTTTGCCATAGCTGCCGACTTCACGGCGAAAGCAGGGAGAGATACCGCAGAGTTTGACCGGCAGATCGGCCAAGCTTAAGACTTCACCCTGATGAAAAGCGGTGAGCGAGACTTCGGCGGTGCCAATCAAACCTTGGCCATCCTGAGTCTGATAATGATCCGCCTCACCCCAGGGAAAATAACCGGTGCCGACTAAGGCCTGCCGGTTGACTAACCAAGGGACGGTCATGGGGGTAAAGCCGGCGGCCATCATTTGCTTTAAGGCAAAATTTAAGACGGCTTGCTCTAAAGCGACCAGCTCATTTTTAAGAAAATAGGCTCTGTTGCCGGCAATTCTCACCGCCCTCTCGGAATCGTATAGGTCTAAGGTGAGAGCTAATTGATGATGGGTCTGGGGGGTAAAAGTAAATTTTGGTTTCTCCCCCCAGGTTCTGACTTCTTGATTGCCAGTCTCGTCCGGACCAACCGGGACATCGTCGGCCGGCAGGTTGGGAACTTCATGCATGGCGGTTTGATAATCAGTCTCGACCGCTTTGAGATCAGTTTCCAGCTGACGTAAGGTGGCTTTCAGGGTTTTGGATTGGGCAATAAGATCGGGCTGCCTGGCTTTTTTCAGCTGGTCATCCAGTTGATTTCTTTGGGTCCTAATCGCTTGAGCTTGGGTAAGTAAGTCGCGCCGTTTTTGATCCAGAGTTAAGACTTGGTCGACAATGGCCGGATCAAGATTCTTATTGGTAGCGGCGGTTTTAACCTGATCGGCATGGTCACGAATAAAATTGATGTCCAGCATATCCTTCAGGGAAACTACCTAATTGACGAATTTAACAATTGTTGCAAAATATGTGGGAATCCAAGCCAAAATCCCAATCACTTAAGCTGATTGGGCTGGCTTTTATCCCTCACCGGTTGAAAGTATTGTAACACAGCCAAAGATAGGATAAAGACGCAATTGTGGTGTATGAGTGACTTACAACCCCAAAACCGGGGCGATGGCTTGCATGGCTGAAAGGACTAGAGGAACATGCTCGGACCAGATATCTACCCCTAACTCTTTGGCGCCCGTTAAGACCTCATCGCGATTAACCCCGGCGGCAAAAGACTTCTCCTTGAATTTTTTCTGAATGGCTTTAACCTCAACGTCAGCCAGTTTATGGGAAGGACGAATCAGAGCCACAGCCACAATCAGACCGGTAATTTCATCACAAGCAAAGAGGGCTTTATCGATCAGTTTTTCCCGTTTAACCCCGGTGTGTTGGGCATGCGATTGAATAGTGCGAATCAGGTCTTCATCGACACCCCGATCCCGGAGAATGGCAGCACCTTTTTGCGGGTGACTAGCTAAATCGGGATGAATTTCCCAGTCAAAATCATGCAGTAAACCGGCGACCTGCCAACGCTCGGTGTCTTGGTCGAATTTTTGGGCATAAGCCCCCATCGCCGCCTCGACCGCCAGCATGTGCTTTTGAAGGTTTGGGTTCTTAACATATTCCTGAACGATGTCCCAGGCTCGGTCACGGGTCATAGGATTATTTTAAGTCGGATAAATCGATCTTTTCGATCGGAAGTTGATAAAGAAAGTTAGCATAAGAGCCCTCAATCTGCTGAATGAGGGTAAAAACTTGCGGATCGGTCGGGTCCAGAATCAAAGGCGACTTGACCACATCATGGTCGTTAACATAACCGGTTAAAACAGAGTTTTGAATCGCTTTTAATGTAATTTTGGTTTCAGCCGAACCCTGGGTGATGGCTTGGTAGCGGGGGTGCTTGGTGGCCCAGTAAGTCATAATCGAGAAAGTATGACCGGAAAACAATTTGAGCAGATTTAAAGCATCCATTTTATAGTGAGGCGGTTTGAGGCGGCGTTGACGATATACTAAAACAGTGGTCAAGCCCAGTAAATAGGCGCGGTGGTAAGCAGTTCGACCTTGAGCTAAATAATCTTTGAGGATTTCCTGGCCAAAGTCAGCGGGATCAAGTGTATAAATCGCTTCCGGTGGAACCGGAACTAAGTGACGGGGAGTATAGCCTAAAAGTTTAAGTAATTTGAGGGATGAGGTTAGGGGACTTAAGACAACCAATTCCATAGGTTCACAAGGTTGAGGGAATATCGATAAAAGCTACCGTTAAACGCCGACCAAAATGGGTTTTAATTTTTTGAGCTAAGGCTTGAACCCCAAACACTTCAGTAGCGTAATGGCCGCAAGCTAAATAATGGAAATGACCGGCTTCGGCTTGGTGAGGGCTGCTCTCACTGATTTCCCCGGTGAGATGTAAGTCGATCCGGTTATCGATGATCTCAAACAATTCATGGAGATGAGGCCGGGCACCACCGCTGCAAACACCCAGACGTTTGACCAGTTTGGGTCCGGATAAAACCCTGTAAACTTCATGTTGAAAGATTTTAGCGGCTCGTTGAACGATAATTTTGATGGGTTGAGGTTTGATAAATTCCCCGACCCAGCCCCAAGATCCAAAATAGGGCTCAGGTAAACGTTTAGCGCCAAGCTTACTGATGATCACGGCGTTGTTGCCGAGAGTAGGGTGGGCGTCTAAAGCGTAATGGTAGCCGGCCAGTGTCAAGTGGTGCCGAAACAATAATTCCAGGCGTGATTGAATGAAGTCGAAGCGGCCGTTTTTGACAACATGGTCAGGATTTAAGCCATGGTGGCAAATGAGGTAATTAGCCTTCTGCTTGATAGCCTGGTCAATAAAAGCTTGACTGCAGGAAACCCCCAAAGCGACACCGGAGACGTCATCCGCCCCCTTGATCTGAACCCCGTTGGGAGCGGTATCAATTTGAGCGGCTTTAGCCAGTAAATCGGAGCCCAAAGTTTGGGTAATAAAATTAGTCAATTCATCACTTTGGACCATATTATTTTTTTGTTGCTTGGACTTTATCAACGGTTTTTCTGGTATCTATGGTGGATATTTTCAGCACTGGTCTGAGGGTCGGGAAGGCGATGACTTCTTTGATGGACGCGGCGTCGGTGAAGAGCATGACCAAACGGTCGATGCCGATAGCAATCCCACAAGTGGGGGGAAAGCCATACTCAATCGCTTCCAAGTAATCAGTATCGGTCTGATGAGCCTCGGCAAAACCAGCCTCAGCCCGTTTCTTTTCCTCGATGAAGCGTTGTTTTAAATCAAGGGGGTCGTTTAGTTCGGTGTAGTTGTTACCCAGTTCCGAGCCAAAGGCAAACATTTCAAAGCGTTGGGTAAAACGGGGATCAGGGCATTTTTTAGCCAAGGGTGAAGTTTCCACGGGATAATCATAAATAATCGTAGGAGCGATTAATTTTGGTTCGACTGCTTCCTCAAAAATAAAAGCCATTACCGATCCAATGGTTTTGACCCGTGATAACTCTTTGAGTTTGGCGGGATCAATACCGTCCAAGCGATGAGCTTGGATGACGGCTTCGTCGACAGTTTGCCAGCCTAAGGGATCTACGCCGCAGTGTTCTTTTATGACTTCAACCAGCCGTTGACGTTTCCAGGGTCGTTGGACGCTGATTTCCTGGCCTTGATAGGTAAAAGTAGTTTTGCCTAGAACTTTCTGGGCGGCATGGGCGATAATTTCTTCAATTAAATCCATGCCGTAGTGGTAATCTTGGTAGGCGATTTGAGCTTCAAACATGGTAAATTCGGGATTGTGGTCAAAATCGATACCTTCATTACGGAAAACTTTGGTAATTTCGTAGACTTTTTCGAAACCACCAACAATTAATCTTTTCAAATACATTTCGTCGGAAATTCTCAAATAAAAGTCGGCATCAAGGACGTGATGATGGGTCACAAACGGCCGGGCGAAACCACCACCATAGATGGGCTGGAGAGTGGGGGTTTCGACTTCTTTAAAACCAAGCAGGTTTAAGAAATCGCGGATAGCCTGGATAATATCACTACGGACAGCCAGTCTTTTTTTAACCTCGGGATTGAGGAGTAGGTCCAAATAACGTTTGCGGTAGCGGTCTTCGACGTCTTTAAGACCATACCAACGATTAGGTAATGGTTTTAAAGTTTTGCTAAGAACAATGTAATCCGTGACTTCGATGGTCCGCTCCCCGCTTTTGGTATCGAAAGTGGTTCCGGTCACTTCAAGGAAGTCGGCAGTATCCAGGTACTTTAAATGGGTAAACTTAGTTTCGTCTAATTTATCGAAACGGAATGCCAGCTGAATTTTTCCGGTTTCGTCAACTAAATCAGCAAACTGAAGTTTACCGTGGCCACGCCAGCTGAGTAGTCGGCCAACCACAGTCACTTTTTGACCGACTTTAACCCGAGCCTGCTTAAGGGTGTGAGTCCGGTGGACGGTTGAAGGGTAGGGATCAAGACCAGCCGCCCTAAGGGCTTCGAGGTTTTGGAGACGGCTTTGCTGCATGGCGTCTAGACGAGACATAGTTGATTGCTTTCTGGTAAATTGTAACATTAAATCAAGAGATTAAAACAAAAAACCCCTCGTTTGAGGGGTAAAACGTCGGTTTAGCGATGGCCGGCCTTAATCCCCCCAAATAACGATGGATTTCTTGACTTTAGCGGTAAAGGCATTAACGACCATAGAAATTAATATATCTTAAACTCCTAGCTTGTCAATATGGGTGACGCCTGGGGGAATCGAACCCCCGTTAACGGGATGAGAACCCGTTGTCCTGCCTCTAGACGAAGGCGCCTCACTTTTCTCCTGTAATATACCAAATTTCCCTTGAGGAACCTAGCCCCTTAAAGTAAATTTCTTGGAGAAATTATTTAATAAAGCAGGCTGCATGCGCACATAATGCGTATTGTCATCGGCTTGGACCTCGTTTAGTATTGACCACTATGGATCGATTTACCTTCACTCGCGTTTTACTTGACAACCAGGCTTAATCGCGTATAATCGCCAAATTCACTTGATGTATAAGATTAAACTTATGAATGATAATTTGAAAGTTCATCTGACTAAGCAAGGGGTGGCTGAACTGCAAACCGAACTCACCCACCTTAAAGCCAAAGAACCTCAGGCTGTCGAGCGAGTCACCAAAGCTCGTGAGTTTGGTGATCTTTCGGAAAACAGCGAATATCACGCTGCCCGGGAAGACTTGGCTCTTGTTCAAGGTCGAATCATGGAACTGGAAGATTTATTAGCCAGAGTCCAAGTTATCAAAGCCAATGGTAAAGCCACCTCGGTTCGTTTAGGGTCTACCGTGACTGTTTATAACACCAATCATGAGGTCTCATATGTTGTCGTAGGTGAGTACGAAGCTGATCCGATCAACCGTAAGATCTCTGAAGATTCACCCTTAGGCAAAGCGCTGATGGGCAAGAAAATCGGCGAAATGGTCGAATACGAAGCCCCGGTTGGCAAAGTGGTCTATACCATCAAGCACATTAGCTAAACGGCTTTCCCTCCAGCTTTTTTATGGGTAAAATAGCTTAGTCCTGGGCCCGTAGCTCAGTGGTAGAGCAGACGCCTCTTAAGCGCCTGGTCGAAGGTTCGAATCCTTCCGGGCTCACCAAAAGTGAAATCGAAGAATCGGTAGGGGCAGCGCTGGCTGCGCCCCCCTCCGCAGACAGCGCTGCAAAGGCAAAATTCAAATTCGCTGAGAGCCGCCGATTCGTTAAAAAGAAGTTCGAGCCGACTTTTTTTGCCATGACTCTCAAATCATGGCAATTATTTTCAGCGCGCGCGACTTTTTGCGCCTGCAAGGCGCAATTTACGAATTCTCTCATAGGTTCGAGCCAAACAGTTCCGTTTTTAGAAATTTGCGATTTTTTCTCCTCTAACTTTAGTTTTTCGTCAAACAATTCATTCTTTTTTTGCTTGTAAATTTCCGGCTCAATAACTTGGTCGAGATAACCATCAAGAAGTCGATTAAGTTTTAATTCTGATTCTTGGATTTGTCCGCCAAGTTGTTTTTCTTCCACTTCGGCGGTTAGTTTGTCTTTTTCTTCTGCCTTTGTAATCCATTTCTCAAAATATGGTTCCCAATCTTCATGCAAACCGCAATCGCTGACAATTTTCCTTAATTGTGTTTCTGTTTCGGATTCAGGAGTATATTTTTGAGTACATGGCTTGAGTTTTTTGGTACATCTGTAATAGACGAATGTTTGGCCAGTTCCGTTTTTGTATTTCTTGACATGTTGCTCAGCCGTGATTGCGGCGCCGCATTCGCCGCAGGTCGCTAAGCCCGTAAAAGCGAAATTGTGACCTTTTTGTCTTGGTCTTTCAATTTTCTCAACTTGTTTTTGGACTTCATCAAACAGCTTTTTGCTGATAAAAGTTTTGTGTGATCCTTGATAATATTCTCCAGCATATTTGATAATTCCCAGATAAAATTTATTGGAGAGCATGTTTTTAACTTGGCCAACTTTTACAGGTTTTTCTCCCTCCCGTTTAATTCCAAACTTAAACATAAATTGAGAAATGGCAGTAAATGAGGTTTTATCATCAGCAAAAAGTTGGAATGATTTTTTGACGACTTTTGATTTTTCTTCGTCAATATCAATTCCCCTCGTTTTGGGGTTATTGATATATCCGTATGGTGCTTTACTTGGCCAAACTCCATTACGAAGTTTTTGGCGATTTCCTCGTTTTACGTTTTCGCTTAGGTTGTCTACGTAATATTTGGATTGGCCAAAAGCGATTGAGAGCATAAATTTACCTTGTGGTGTGCTCTCAAACCAAAACGAGGGGAACTTTAGATCAAGGAGTTTACCAGTATCCAAAAGGTAAATTATTTTTCCACCGTCAATAGAATTTCTCGCCAAACGGTCAGGGTGCCAAGATAAAATTCCGTTTGCTTCTCCTTTTTCTATTTTCTTTAGGACTTCCGCAAACTGTTCTCGTCCGGGGACTTTTGCAGTTTTTGCCTCAGTGATAAATTCCGTGATAAATAAGTTTTCTCTTTTGGCAAACTCCTTGAGTTCGGCAATTTGCGCCTCAATAGACAAAACTTGTTTGTCTTTTTCGTCTGTTGATTTTCGGCAATATGCGATGTATTTGACCATAATTTTGTTTCTCTTAAATTTTTGCGTTTTTCTTCATTCTTTTTATTACGGCGGCTCTCAGCGAATTTGAATTTTGCCTTTGCAGCGCTGTCTGCGGAGGGGGGCGCAGCCAGCGCTGCCCCTACCGATTCTTCGATTTCACTTTTGGTGAACGTTTTTGAACAAATTCGAACGTATTTCAAAGGTAGCGGCGGCTGACCGCACCAGCCGCCGCACTCTCTTAAAGCTCGGCCTGTGGCCTCGCAAAAAGTCGGCTCGACAGACAATTTCTTTTCAAGAAATTGTCTTAAAGAAAAACGCAAAAATTTTTAAAGAACTTTTATAACTTAAATGGCGCAACCAGTTGGATACAGATAAGAATTGCGTCTTACTGTCTGATTGCGCCATCAAAAAACGCAATTCCTAAAAATCTGTATCCATTATCACTATACAGAAATCAAAACAGAAAAACAAGTGGATTTTTATAAGATTGCTTTTTCGATTTTCGTGTATAATGATCTTTGAGGTGAATAAAAATGGAAAAATAACCAGAGATTCGATATACTTTGGTCGTTATAATCAATTATTTATAAATTTCATAAGATAGGAGGTGAAATTATGGCAGAAGGATCAATTCCAGCAGAACCACTGCGTGGTGCACAACCAGTTCAACCAGAAAGAGGAGAGCTGCATAGAACATCTAAAATTAACATTTTTGCTATTGACGATAAGGTGACGAAGACACACGAAGATCATGTTACAAAACAAGGTTTTGGCTATTCGTCACCTTTGGCTAAACCAGAAGTTTCAGAGAGCACCCATTATAGATGGGAAGGAGAACTTCATCCAAATGCAGCAGAACGTGTCAGTAGACCTGATTATGTTAGTTCCTCTAATGTAAGAGATTCTATAGAAGCACTAGCAGAAAATTTTGCGCAAAACTATCGCGATAGACAGGATCCAGTGTTACAACAGCGAGGTGAAGCTTCTTACTCTCTGCAATTTCAGCCAACTCAAGAGCAGATTGACGAATTAATGAAAACCAACCCAGATGTTGCAAGAGTTGTCCGGGGTCTTAAGCCAGAAGAACAAGAGACATTTATGAATGCTTTTCGTAAAGCAAATAAAGTTGCCGCTGGAAAAAAGTAGATTTGACTAAAAATGCTCGTCGGAGCCGAGCAAAAATCGCGCGCGCAAAAAATAACGGAAGCGCGGCGGGTGGGGGCGCCGCGCAACATTGCGAGCCGAGCGGAGCGAGGCGAGCTAACACGATTCTTTGAAATGCGTTCGAATTTTGTTAAAAACGCTCACACAAGAGTACTAAGAGACAAAGACCCAAAACCAGAGCCAGATAAACGAAAAAGGTTAATTGCCAAAAAGGTTCGGGAAAGGTGATAATCAGTAAAGAATCGGCCGGAAAAGCCCAGTTGCCTTGAGGGAATAAAAGCCGGTGAAAAGAGATAAAAACTTGATTCCAAAAGAGAAGGATTAATAGGCCGAAGCCAATACCAAGTCCTAGGGTGAATTTTGCCGCTCGAGTTAGAGCCGCTTGGGTTAACCGGCGCCGAGTCCACCAGCCTACGCCAATAATTATGACGATAATTAGCCATAGCAGACGGACCACCGCTAGCCAACGGACTACGTCTTGGAGATGAGCGATTTCGGCGGGTAGAAAACCTAAGCCGGCCAGTTGAAGTGGTTGATTTAGAACCTGATAGGCAGCTAAAGACAAGGGGTGGTTCAAGGTGAGCTGAAGATAGACAGGAGAAGCAAGAAGCAGGAGGGGAGAGGTCAGCAGTAAAAAGAAACTGCAGACCATGAAAATGCCTTGATAAAATGGAGTGACTGACATGAAGTTCATTATACTGCTGGTTAGCTTGAGTTTAGCGGCGGCTGGGACGTTTTTATTTCAACCGTTGCATCCGGATGAAGGCCAATTTGCGCAGATCGCCGCTAATTGGCATCAAGGGATTTGGCCTTACAGTTTAATCCATGACAATAAACCACCGGGGATTTACCTGATTTATTTGGGATTAAGGCCACTTTTGGGAGAAGCTATCACCGGTTACCGGTTGGTTTTCTTGATCATTAATCTATTAGGCGCCAGCGCGGTTTATCTGATTGGGCGTCATGACTATGATGTTAGAGTGGGCTGGTGGGGAGGGCTGACTTATCTTGGTTTACTATATCTTTATCAGGGAATTTTTGCCCTGACCGAACCACCGGTGGCAGCGTTAACAGCCTGGTGTGGGTGGCTGCTATGCAGCCGAGACAAGAGGCCAAGAGTCGCGAGCAGCTTGAGCTTAGGAATTATCGGCGGGCTGATGCTGATAATGAAACAGCCGGCCGTGTCGTTAATCCTTTGGTTGGCTGGGGCGGTGAAAGCGACCGGTTATAAACTCGGGTTATTCGGTTTGGGTTTAATCATCGTCCCGGGATTAATCACTGGTTGGTGGGCGAGAGAAGGTCAAGTGGGGGTGCTAATCAAGGCAGTGGTAATCAATAATCTCTCGGCTTATCCAGCAAGCTTCGGGGTAACGACTTTTAACTTTATCGCCAGCCAAATCATCCTCCCGGCATTGGTGATCTGGTTAATAATCGGGTGGGGCTGGATTAAGCAAGTACCTCAGGGTCAACGCCGGCAGAGTTATTTAATAGCAATAATTTTATTACTACCCTGGCTCTTATACAGGCCTTATCATCATTATTGGATATTAATTGTACCCTTTATGAGTGTCTGGGTTATGGATATTATGGCGATACAGAAGCGTTGGCGTTTGTTTTTGGGTATACAACTTATGCTAATTTATATGGGCTCAATTTGGCTTAATTTAGTTAATAGACAATAACAGCCGTTTGGTTAAACCAACGCCACAGGGAGAGAAAAACGTCCGGGGGATAGCGACGCTGACCTCGCCAAGGATCATTGGTCAAAATAGATTGGGGTTGATCGGGTGTACCAAGATAGCCGGTGACCACTTCAACATGCATGCCATTGACGGTATAGACTGGTCCTTCAGGCGTGTTCCAAGAAACATCTTTGGCTGGCCAGACACCATTGACCCACCAAACCATGACCGGGTTCCCGGCTTTGACGGTGCGGAGCAAATCAGACAGCGGCCAATTTTGTTTGACCTCAACCGCCCGGTAATGACTGATGGCCTCAGCCACGGGCTGCCAATGGGCGCCGTAGCCGCCATCACCAGCGCCGTTGAAGGTGCCAACCACTCCCAGGTTAGGATTACCCCAGTTGTTTGTTAGGTAATTGCGTTTAACGGTTTGATAGCCGATTTCGTCTAAAAAACCAACTTCATCGACGGTGACGTCCCGATAAGCTAAAGCCATCTTGGCAGCGACTGTATAACAGGTAAAGGTGTGATGTTGTTTAAAGAGAGGTACCGGCAAACGGAAAGATTCGGATTCAGGCTGAGGGGTGGGATTTGGAGTCGGACTGAGCGACGGGGTGAGTATGGGAGTGAGTTGATCAGAAAGACGCAAACCGCTTAAATCAGCTGCCGTTACTGCCAATGGTTTAAAGACAAACAGGAGAGATTGAGCTTGGGCTTCTAGGTTTACCCAGGAAAGGGGCAGGATTTGGTGGAGGTTAAGCGTATATTCGAGATTAGGATCAAGAGGTTGATCGGGATAAAAGAGGAGGCGATCAGGGAACGGGCCATAGGCACCACGACCAAACCGCCAGACGCCGGCGGCCTGAGGTTGGAGAGCTGCGGACAGACGGCGGCTGATAGGGCGGTTAAATCGCAGGACTAAGGGGGTGGCGGGATCTAGGTTGAGCGGAGAAAACAGAGGTAACTTAGGGGAAAGCAACTGAGGCTGGGGCAATAAGATGATACCCAAAGCTAAGACAATGATCATTAAACAAAGAGGGGTGATGATGATAGCGGCTTTGGGGGGTAAACGGCGCTTGGCGGTTAAGATAATACGGATTAATAATATAACGAGGGCACCTAGGAGATACCAACGCCAGGCTAAAGGACTGAGTAAAGAGTTGAGATTAAACATAAATTATTTAAAAGCCTGATAAACCTGACTCAAGCTGGTCATAACCACCGGTCCGAGGCCATCACGGAGGCGGTGCTGGTTGATTAGGGTGAAAACCTGAGCCATGGTCTGCTGGCGACGGCCATCGAACCATTGCGGGTGGCTTAAATAGGTAATTTGCCGGGGTTTAAGGAGAGGGGTTTGGTCATAATTCGTCCAAAATCGATCGATCATTTGGGCGGCAGAATAGGCATAATCGTCTGCCCCGTTATTGGGAATTTCCAGAATGGTCAATTGGGGGGGTTGAGCGCGATTCTGATCAAATTGCGAGGGATAATACGGTTGGGTATCGGCTTTAAGATCCCAAAACCCGGAGATGGCTCGGGTGCCAAAAGTATATTTGGTTCGACCGGAAGTATCGGCCCAAAAACCGGTGTCCTGCAAGGCTTTTAAGGTGTCTAAATTTGCAAACCAGGCTCCGGCTCGGTACAGGCGAGGTGACGGGAGACCGGCTTGAAGAAATTGCTGCTGACTAAAGGTTAATAACTGCTTCATTTCGGCATATGTATAAGCGGTGGTGAGGACGTCATAACCTTCGGTAAAACCACCACCCCAGACTTGATCGGCTTTATAGGGCAAACCGGCGGCTTCAAGGTAATCGGGGAACAGGTGAAGGTGGAGACCCAAGTCGTCGCCCTGATCGAGACGGCGCTTGAGCCAAGCAGTTAGTTCGGCGGCGCGAGCCGGAGTGATTTCCGGAGTGGTGTAAATGCGGGGATTGAAAAGGTGAGTTAAAGGTAAATGGTACCGCTCAGATACATCAATTAAAGCTAGGAGGTAAGCGTCGGCAACGTCATAACCTTCCCAATCAAGGGTCCAGGTGATATATAGCGGGTGAGTTACCTGAAGCCAGGTTCGGTCGCGAAGTTAAGGTTAAATTACCCAGCAAAACTTGAGTCTCTAAGGTGTGAGTACCCGGCATCAACTGGGAAGTGGTCAAGTCAACTTGATAACCATTAGGTATCGCCGACAAGGAAATCAGGGGTTGTTGATCCAATAACAACAGAGCCGGATAATGAGCACTGTTTAAGGCAATATCTTCCGGTAAGGATAATTGATAGCGCACGGTCGGTTCGCCGACTGGAATCCACGGCTTATCCACCGTCCCACTCAGTTGTTGAAAGACGGTTGAATTAATTAAATAATCTTCGGTTAAACCAATTTTGGTAGCGGCCATAAGAAACAGGGCACCGGCTAAGACCAACCCTTGACCATGAAGAAGACGAAGGCGCCGGCTACCGAGACGAATGGACAGGAGATCGGAGAGATTAAACAAACCGTGAACGAACCGGTGAGTCAGGCGTACCAATAAGAGCTCTTCTTTAGGGGTAACTTTAAAATCGGCGATGATGGCATAAACGGTTAAGCCATAACGGTAATTGAGCGGGAGGATAGCAGCCAAATAAACCGCGGCGATGACCGAAACCATCCACAAGACTAAGGTAAGAATGAACGAAGCGGTTTGAGGCAGAGCTAAACCTTGATAGAGAAAGACAATTAAAGTATGGGTGAAATAGATGGCAAAGGCATTTTGGCCGAAAACTAATAATAAGGTTTGCGTCCAAGGTAAATGCCTCAGATAATGGACGTGTTCAAACAAGGTTAAGAGGGCTAAACCGGCAGTCAAACCAAGGAGCAGAAAGGCCGGGCTGGGGGGGAAACGGTGCAACCAGCCGGATACAGGCAACGCTAACAGAAAAGCCGACAAACCCGTACCCAGCAGAATGACCAGACTGAGACCCAAGAGCCGACGGTAGCGGTGACGGACGAGGGTCGGCGACTGATCGTAAAGGTAACGGCCTAAAGTGATGCCAAATAAATAAACCGGGGCATAAAAGAATAAGGGAAAGGTATAGTAACCGGGATGCCCTGCTAAAAAGGCTTGCCAGGGTACCAACCAAGCTGGCAGCGGCAGTAAATAGAGACCAACGCCGAGAAGATAGCAGCCAAGTCTAACGGTAAAAACTGCCAGGGGTGAACGGGATAGCGATTCGAGTTGATTTTTAAGGGTAATTTTAAGTAAACCAAAGATGATAAAAACCGGAATAAATTCGGTGAACGGGATAAACGAGCGGAAAGTTAAAATATTGACCAAGACCGACCAGGACCAACCATAAAGCCAAGTTGAACCGATGAGGGCAATGAGGTAATAACCCAAAAGATAAATCCAAAGCCTTTGACTTAAGCGTCGAACCATGGAGCGGTGCGGGTGTTTAAGATGGAGATAAGCCCAATAGGCGGTCATCCCCGCCAGCAATAAGAGGCCGGTAAAACACAGGTGATCGGCCAGACCGTTGACACCTCGAAGGAACGGTTGATAACCGGTGTGAAAAAAGAAAATGGCATGACCCAAAGTCATCAGGAGAATTAAAAAACCCCGAGTCAAGTCTAAACCCCATAAACGTGGTCCAGCGGTAGTTTCAGCCATGCTAACACTATAACAATCTCAACCTTTAGAGAGAAGCCGAACCCGGATTGCTTCTTTGGGGAAACTAAAGTTATGATGAAGGGGTATGGCAGATCCCGAGCCCAAACCAGCTGAAGCGGTGAAACCAGTCGAAACAACCCCGGCCAAGGTAGAGGCGCCAGCAGCGGTGAGCGAAGCCCCGAAGCGACGGTGGCCTTTTGGTCGAAAAAAAGCCGCCAACACCGGGAAAACAGCCGAGCCAGCCGCTAGCGAGTTACCGGAAAAACCAACCGATTCACTCGAGGCTAACCTGGAAGTGATTGCCCAACACTTGGAAGTCAAAGAAAACCATGATCATTGGCACTTAAAGATTAAGAAAAAACCGGTGCTTATCCTGGGTGGATTGTTGATACTAGTAATGTGGGGCATCGTGGCGGTGCGCCAGTTTAAACTCCCCCAAGTAGCCTTAGTGACCGAGACCACTGAGGTTGCTCCCAGTCCTACCCCGTTGCCGGAAATCATGATTCGGGTGCGTTATCGAGAGACCAGTTTAGCCAGTCCGGCCGCTGAGCTGGCTCGGTACCTGACCGACGCCGGTTATCCGGTTATCGATACGGTTTTTGACGAAAACAGCGATTATACCGGGATATTTATCGTGACCAAAGCGGAAAACCAACCCTTGAGGACAACGTTGGCAGGTATTTTAGCCGCCAAATACCCCTTGGCTAGCCCCACGGCAGAATTAACCAGCGACAGCGATTTTGACGCCGTAATTTTGTACGCACCAGTAGCGACGGCAGAAGCGGCCTTGGTTGAATAACCGGGTATACTGGAAACCATGAGTGATGAGATCCTGGGCTATTTAAAGCGAGAGCAACAGCTGAGTCAGCGGCTGGTGCGCCATCTCTGGCGGCAATGGCGAGAGGCGCAGCCAGATTTAGGCATCCCGATGAAAGTCATGGGACAAAATCTAGGCCAGTATTGCCTGAGGGGCGGTAAGTGGCACCGGCCGACATTGGTCCGCTTGGCCGTGCAACTGATGCAAGTCAAGCTAACCCCGGCGATGATGCGAGCATCTGTAGCAGTGGAATTAATGCACCGCTACTTGCTCTGCCATGACGATTTAATTGACCAAGATTTGAAGAGGCATGGCGGACCCACCTTGGAGCAGGTTTACCGACAGCGTCAGGTCACCTTATATGGCAATCGAACCGAATCAACCTATGCTTTGGGGGTGGCCATGGTGGGGGGGGATTTGCTCAACGCCCTGACCCAGTTGGCTGTGCTCGAAAGCGGTTTAAAACCGGAGTTAGCGGTAGCCTTCTTGAAAGGTTTAAACCAGGAATTGGTGGAAACGGCCGCCGGTTGGATCATGGAAACGGAACTGAAACAAAAACCGTTGCTGCGAGTCAGCCTGGATCAGGTCAGACAGACCATGCTCTTGGTCAGCGCCCATTACAGCTTTCTCTGGCCGTTGAGGTTGGGACAAATTTTGGGCGGAGTAAAAGAGGGTGAGTGGCTGCCCGCTTTGGAAACCTATGGTCGTCATATCGGTTTAGCCTTTCAAATTACCGATGATTTGTTAGCAATAGTGGGTGAGGAAAAAACCACCGGTAAACCGGTCGGAAGTGACTTAAGAGAAGGTAAGAAAACATTACTTACTCAGTATGCTTATCAACAAGCAAATTTCAGACAGAAGACTTATTTACAGCAATCATTGAACACATTTATTAATAATGAAAGATTACAAAATATACGCGAAATCTTGACGACAACCGGGGCTATAACCTATGCCAAGCATGAAGCCCTAAAACAAGCTCAATTGGGCATCAAAGCGATTGAGAGCATGAGTAACGGAGATGATGAGGCTAAAAGGAAATTAATCTGGTTGGGAAAATTCGTGGCTCAACGCCATTATTAAGCTTTAAGAGCCAGTTTTAAGACTTGGTCCATATGGTCCACGAATTGGAAGGAGATATCCCGACTGACACTGGCAGGAATATTGATCAAGTCTTTTTTATTGCTTTTGGGCAGAATTAATCGTCTTAAACCAGCCCGATGGCCGGCAATCACTTTCTCTTTAACGCCCCCGATTTCCAAAACCCGACCCCGAAGGGTAATTTCCCCAGTCATACCTAAATCCGAGCGGACTGGTTTTTTGGTTAAAGCGGAGATTAAAGCCGTAGCAATGGTGACGCCGGCGGAAGGACCATCCTTGGGCACAGCGCCTTCGGGGACATGAACATGAATATCGATCCGTTTATAAAAATCACGGGGTAAGCCCAAAGTTTGCCAACGACTCCGGACGTAAGACCAAGCAGCTTTAGCTGACTCTTGCATGACCTGACCTAATTTGCCAGTTAAGATGACTTTACCAATGCCAGGCATAATGGCAACTTCGACAAAAATGATGTCGCCGCCGACTTGAGTCCAAGCTAAACCGGTAGCCAAGCCCGGTTCACTCAGCTTTTCGGCCAAAGTATCACTGAATTTAATTGGCCCTAAATATTTGACTAAATCCTTCTTGCCAAAAGTCACTTTAGAGGTTTCCCCGGAGGCAATCCGTTTGGCCGCTTTACGCATGACTTTGGAGATTTCGCGTTCGAGATTACGGACTCCGGCTTCCCGAGTATAGTTTTTGGCGATGCCTTTTAAGGCCTCAGGTTTCAAAGTAATTTGCGAGCGGCGTAAACCATTAGCCTGTAAAGTCTTGGTCATGAGGTGTTTTTTGGCAATTTGCAGTTTCTCGATCTCGGTATAGCCGGAAAAGGTAATAATTTCCAAGCGATCTTTGAGGGCAGGGGGAATAGTATCCAAGACGTTGGCGGTAGTGATAAAGATCACTTCAGATAAATCAAAGGGGACTTCTAAATAATGATCAGAGAAATCACGATTTTGTTCGGGATCAAGGGCTTCCAACAAAGCGGCGCTGGGATCACCGCGAAAATCGACTCCAACTTTATCGATTTCATCAAGCATAAAGACAGGATTACGGGTACCAACCTGACGGACACCTTGAATGATCCGGCCTGGCATGGCTCCGACATAAGTGCGCCGGTGACCGCGGATTTCGGCTTCGTCGCGAATGCCGCCCAAAGAAACTTTGACAAATTTACGATGCAAGGCTCGGGCAATACTCCGGCCGATCGAGGTTTTACCGACGCCCGGCGGTCCCACAAAACAGAGAATCGTCGGGACCGCCCGGTCTTTTAAGGCAGGATTTTGTTTTTTGAGGGTTAAAACGGACAAATACTCGATAATCCGTTCTTTGACTTCGGTTAAACCGTAATGGTCGGCTTCCAAGACCTGTTCGGCTTTTTTAATCGAGACGTTATTGCGAGAGCGGGTGTTCCAGGGCATATCCAAGACCGTTTCCAGCCAGGTCCGAATGTAGCTGTATTCCGGGCTATGGACGCTCATCTTGGTAAAGCGATTGATTTCTTTATCGACTTTTTGCTTGACTTCTGCCGGCAATTTAGCCTTAGTAGCTTTCTTTTTAAATTCATCGATTTCCTGCTCTTCGTCTGATTCGTCACCTAATTCCTTTTGAATCGTCCGTAAGCGTTCCCTTAAGACGCTTTCACGCATACTTTTATCAAACTTCTTCTGGGTTTTACTGGTGATGTTCTTTTCAATTTCTAAAATCTGAATCTCGTGATTTAATTTATTAATGACCACTTCAAAACGATGGAGTAAATCCAGGGTTTCTAAAACCTGTTGTTTTTCTTTGGTGGGGATGTCTAAGGTAGCGGCAATTTGATCCACTAATTCCGGTGCTTCTACCCCGGACATCAACTTCATAAAATTTAAAAATTCGACCGCTTTGCCCAAATTAACCGCCCGTTTAAAATCGTTTAAAAGGTGTCGGTTCATGGCTTCGAGGCGGGGATCGACGGGGACAGTATCCGGCAGTTCGGTCACTTGAGCAGTCAAATAACTACCGGAGAAATCCACCTGATCTAAGTGAACTCGAGTCAAACCTCGAACCAAGGCATTGATTTCCTGATTGGTTTTAAGCGTCCGCTCGATGGTGGCCAAGACACCGACCGAATAGAGATCAGCCTGCTGAGGATCGGCGACTTGGGCTCGTTTTTGAGTCACAAAGACTATTTCCCGACTGGTTTGAAAACTTTGTTCGACCGCTTTAACCGAGCGCGGCCGACCAAAAGTTAAAACGACTTCGGAGTGGGGAAAAATAACCCCGTCACGAATAGCGGCGACAATATAAGAACGATTTGATGGAGAAGCGGCATGATTTTTAAGAATAATAGCCATAGGCTTTTAGCAATTTATATTATTGAGTGCTAAATGTCAACCCCTCCCCCAGCTTAGTTAAGGAGGCCAAGGATAGCGATTTTGTTGGCCTCGGTCACTGGGACCATGACCAGACCTTTACCAGGTTGACCGTAGAAAATGGCACTGTTTAAAGGCAGATTGGCTAATAAGGGAAAACCTAATAAATCCTCTTCGCCCTTAATCACTAGTAAACCCGTCGGCTGACTCAAGATTTGAGCTAAGCGGCGGGCGGCTGAGGGTTGAATCGTGCCCGGAGGATTGGTGGCCTGAAGTTGAATGGCCGGCTTAAAGCCATGCCAATCAGTGGGGTGAGGTTGGCGATTAACCAGATAATCAATGACGGCGTAATGGAATGGTAATTGCCGTTTGAGAAAGACTTCAGTCGTTTCATCTCCCAGCAAGGCCACTTGATAAAAGCGGTTTAAATAGGCTCGGGTCAATTGCTGGGCTGGAATGATTTTCCCCTGAGGTTGACTGATGAGCTGGCGTTGTCTAAGGGTTAAGAGATGTGGTTGGCTAAACACAGCCGCCCAAACTTGACCCTGGCGGTCGACCAAGCCCTGACGAATACGAGTTGAGGAGAGAGGTTGGCCGGCGCGGTCTTTGACCAAATTAACCCAGTGAACCGGCAGGGGCTGAAGCTGAAGCTGAACTCTTTTGTTATTCAATTCTTGGACACCGGCTTTTGTTAGCTTGCTAGCCACTAATAGATCAATTTTATTGTTCTTTAGGGTGGGGCCATAGGGATCGTTCAAGGGAACCAAGTGAAAGCGGGGTTGATAGCCACCGGCAGTGAGAAAACGCTTCAGGGCGGCCAAGCGAACCGAGTAGGATTCCAGGCTGGCGGGATAATCTTTCTGGACCCGTCGGGCATCATGAACCACCCCGATAATAACCTGATCAGCCAGATTAAATGCCCGAGTTAACAATTGGTGATGACCCAGGTGTAAGTGATCGAAAGTACCACCCAGAGCGGCCAAACAATACTTTTTAATCATGGGTATATTTTATCCTAGACAAAGCCCATTTTCTCTTTGACTTCATGGAGAGTCGATTGGGCCAGAGCTCGAGCCCGTTTGGCGCCTTGATGGATTACTTCATCGACCAAGTGCGGTTTGGCCGTCAAGGTCCGATGTTTCTCCCGGATTGGGGCTAAGTCTTGATAAATAGCCTTGGCCAAATCTCGCTTCAAGGCTTGATAGCTGATACCGGTGGTGGTGTAGGCGTGTTCATAACTTTGACGTTTGGCCTGGCCTTCAAAGATTTCCACAAAGGTCAAGAGATTAGCCACTCCCCCAGTCGCCGGGACAACTTTGCCCTGGCCGCTATCGGTTGGGGCGGCGGCCAGCCTGGCCTCAATGGTTTCCAAGCTATCAGTGAGATTGAGGTAACTCCCCTCAATTGACTTACTCATTTTGCCTTCACCGATTAAAGATGGAACTGAGGCGGTGGGGGTGGTAAAGCGCTGGACCTCGGGAAAAGTTGTCCCGTAAAGTTGATTCATCTTCCGGGCAATTTCCCGGGTGATTTCCAAATGCGGTTCCTGGTCAAGACCGCAGGGGACCAATGAAGCCTGGTAGATTAAGATATCGGCAGCCATTAGAACCGGGTAATTTAACAAAGCCATAGTGACATGTTCGGGGAACTGTTTGATCTTATCTTTGTAGGTGGGAAGATGCTGCATCCGAGCCACCGATACCACCGAGGCGAAAAGAAAGGCCAGTTCGGTGTGTTCGGGGATTAACGATTGTTTAGTGATGATGGCTTTTTGGGGATCCAAACCCGCGGCCAAATAATCGAGAATGATATTCCGGGTGGCAACCGCTAAAGTCTTAGGGTCATAGGGAGTGGTAATGGTGTGAACATCGACGGCCATGTAAAGGCATTCATACTGAGGGTCGTTTTGCAGCTCGATATAGCCCTTGATCGCTCCTAAATAATTACCCAAATGCAAGCGCCCGGTAGCCCGGGTACCAGAAAAGACTCGCAGTCTCATACGAGTTTATTTTAGCAGAGAATCTAATGGATAGGACAAGAAGAAGTGATTAGCGGCTACAGACAGGCCAGGCACGGACACCACCGGCAGCGATTTTGAAGGCGGCAGTCATGATGGCTTGTTCGGCGTCAAACCTCAAGTCCGGATTGGGGTCAAGCCCCATAGCTCGCCGAGTACTTTGCCAGGTACTTGAGGAAAACTGAAATATACCCCCATAGCCACCAGAGCGGTTATAGGAATCAGGGTGATAATGGGATTCACACCAGGCGATGCGCTTAAGTAATTGAACCTCGACACCGAATTGATTGGCAAACTGAGTAAAGAGAGCCTCATAAGGCGATTCGGGTAAGGTTTTTTGGGGTTTTTCAACCTTAACCGCCGCTTTAGCGGCCATGACTAACCGGGCTGGCTGAGCTGGTTTAGCCGGTTTGAACACCAGGCTAGAGCTGATTTCACCAGATTGAGGATCAAGCGAGTCCAAATTAACCTGACCCACGACCGGATCAGTCAAGGCTAAGTCTTGAGGAACTGCCTGGGGGGAAGTCACAGCCAAGACGGTCGAGGTAATCACCCCAACTAGGTTTAAATTGATTTGATTGACAATAGATATCATAGGCTTAAACAAGCCTCCTTAAAGCGGGCATATTAACAGGCAGAAACGAGAAAGTCAATCTTTTGTACAATTAATGTGTTCTTTAAGAAAACGCCTAATTTCACTTAGGTAAGGCTGGATTACTTCGGCAGGCATGAAGGCCAGATGTAAGCTTCATTGACTGACAAGACATAGGCAGCGGTTTTGATGGCCGCCTCGGCACTGAAACGCAAGTCTGGATGGGGATCTTCGCCTAACTCAAGGCGATAGCGCTGCCAAGCGCCAGGAGTGAATTGGTACAAGCCGGTATAGTTTAAATGTTGGGCGAGAGGATTAAAGCCGGATTCACATTGAGCTATGTGCCGTAAAATGCCAGCGTTAACGTTAAACTGACGGGCATAGGTCTCGGTTAAGCTATAGATATCAGCCGCGACTGGTTCGGGAGTAGGGGTAGGCGATGGGACTATGGTTGGGGTGGGAGTTGGTTTCGAAGTTGGTGACGGAGCCGGCGTTGCCGAAGGACTAGCGGTAGGTTCAAGCGTAGGCACGTGGGTGGGAATTGAGGTCGGGGCGGCAAGGGTAGGGGCCGGTTGGGGCTGATGAATTTGGCTGATACCTAAAGCTGAGAGAACCAAGATACCAACCACAATCATTCCATAGAACATATTCGAGTCATTATACCCTCGCTCCAGTTCAAAGTTGGTATAATCAGTCCAGGTAAAGACAAATTGCCGGGTCGTCTAACGGCAGGACACAGCGCTCTGAACGCTGTTATCAAGGTTCGAGTCCTTGCCCGGCAGCCAAAAAGGCCGGCGTTCAACCACTCTCGGGTGGTTTTTCGCTGTTTTAGACCTGGACTTTGACATAATTACAGATGATGGTAGACTAATAAGTAGACTAATATTAGACTAATATACCAGTGTAAATATGTCAGACAACCAAGTGCTTCACCCGTTTAAAACACCATTTTTATCGTCCCTGACATTTGCTCCAGAGACCATGCCCTTTACCGATGCCGAAATCTATTTACTAGATAAAGAACTAACCACTTTTGAGCAGGCATATTTAAATCCAGAGGTGGAACGAACACTTATCAGTAAAAATGAGCTTCTTGCCTCATTTGCCATTTCCAAGGCAGAAAATTCGGAACTGACTATAAAAGAAGCAGAAGATGTGTACGCGCTGCTAATTAGTGACTCTGAATTTGATTTTATTGGTAAAAAACTAGAAGGTAACCATCAATTAACACAAAAAGATCACGATAAGCTGGAGTTTTACAACATCGCGAAAACATTTCGGGCCTATAACCAACTTAGATTCAGCTTGGACCAATTGAAGCCAGAATTCATTTTGGGGATTCATCGGGAACTAACTCAAGGAATGGATATTTTTAAGGATTATTTGCTTGATTTTACTATTTATAAATCTGGTAAATTTCGTGACAACGATGAAATTAGAGTTGGATCGTATGTACCAGCCCCGTTTAGTCAAATTAAAGCTGGAGTTAACGAACTAATTGCTTGGTTACAATATCAACCATCACCCACGGCGATTGCGGAATTTCACACAGCCTTGTACGCTTTACACCCATTTAATAATGGGAATAAACGCGTCTGCCGGATATTGGAACACCTTCTTTTTAGAGCCGTTGGGATTAATCATAAAAACCTATACAGCACCGCTTACTACGGTCATCTTGAAAAAGCCCGTTATTATAAATACCTCCTCTATTCTTTGGAACGTTACAACTTAAATCACTTTGTCGGTTTCTGCCTTGAGGTTTTGGTGGTGTCGATGATGTCGGTGATTAAAACCAGCATTGAAGTCAAACGGGATAATTATCTTAGCTCTCTGACCCTAAATGAAAATATTATCAAAATTACCAAACCCCTAATTAAGCGCCGGGAGTTACAGTTTAAACAACTTATCAAAATGGTTGGTAAAAAAATGGCTAGGCAAACGTTTGTGGATAGCTTGGCTAAAGCGGTGGAACTTAAAGCACTGTCTAAGCGTGATGAGGGGAGAAACACCTATTACTCCATTCCGGTCTCAATCCCAGAAGTACCCATATATGATAAATGGCTAGCTACCTCAAGGAAAAAACTAACTTACATACCGGATGAGTTATTGTTACTTTAACTTGAGTTTTGAATCACGCCAATATCACGCCACTAACTGAATCGGAAAAGCACTTGTCTGAGCCTGAGCCGCTCCATAAGCCCTTGCCTGGCGACGAACCTTAGCGATTATTTCTTGATTTGATTTCTTCGTTAGCAATATTTATACGATCCTGGTAAGGAACACTTCGATAGAAGAGTTTCCACTTCAAACTAGAGTCATCTAAGGGTGGGAAATGGGCATTTTTAAACTTCTCGGTAGCGGTAATCATGCCTTGGGGATTAGTCATGTGTTTAACGGTAAACCGGTCAGCCTCATATTCACTTAGGCTCCCAAATTGGATATAAAGTAATCCCAAAATTACTCCGACAATGGGAATCAGATATTTGGACCGGTGGTGAATGATTAGGACTCCTACAATAAATAGCAATACAAAAAAGATGCCTTCTTTAATGGCGTGGTGTAATAAATAGTGGCCGGTTTCGTGCAAAACGACATATTCTTTCTCACTGTCTGTAAATTCCTGGTTTAACCGACTTGATAAAAGCATATATGGTTTACCGGGAACCCCAATCATGACCGCGTATAGCCGGGGTGAGGCAATAATTCGAAAGGACTCAAGCTGTAAACCGGTTTTGGATTTAATAAGACTAATTTGGGGTGAATTCTTAATTTCAGTCAGGATTTGTTGTTTTTGACCGATACTGGTCAGGTACAGGCCCAATACCATCCACTGAGATACGGCTACTATGATCAGGAAAAGGAGAAAATATCTAGAAAGAGATTTTATTTTAGCTTTTTTCATTTTTTATCCTCCTTTGGTAAACATAATATCCAAGTGTAAATAACACCAGGATTATTTCTAGAATAAAATGTGTCGGGGTTTCGATTAAATATCCTCTTAAGGCTTCGTGGGTGGTAATTAAGTTTGGATGTTCGTTGATATTAGCGGGATAAAGCCAGTTAATTTGGGCAGGGACAGGCTTGCCGATTCCGAGTCGATACAACCAATAGCTCAGATCGTCCAAAATCAAATGACTGAGCAAGGCCATCAAGCCCAAGGCATAAGCTAACTTAGATAATTTAATTCGCGTAACAAGAATCAGCAGAATGAAGATCATAGCTATACCCATGACCGTATGAATGGGAAAACTATGATGGCTAGCTCCGGAATACCCAAACAAGGGGAGGAAAAAGAAGTCAAAATCAAGAATCAGCCCACACACAGTGATAAAAACCACTTCTTTAACGGGAAGGTTTAACCCCTTTATTTTCGGAGTTTGAGACAGAAAATATCCTGCAGATAAATGGCCTAACGGAAGCATAATGTACGGTAATTATAACCTTGAGTTAGTAGTATTAGCTAAAACCATTCCGTCTCCCTATTTTCCCGGTCAGGTGCGATAATTAAAGGAATTTAAATATTAAGAATGAAAGCTCATGTATAACCATCAGCCTAAAGATTATATTTGTCCGCTTTGTGTGGCAATCAAGGGTGAAGAAAACGAACACACCTGGTACGCCAAAGCGATATTTTTTATAAAAATGATTTAATCATGGCTTTTATCAACTCTCGCCGGTGGCCAAATAATCCGGGAGGAGTGTTAATTGTGCCCAACCAACATTTTGAAAACCTTTACGATATGCCTGAAGAAATTTTAGTCCGAATTTATGTAATGGCTAAAAAAATGGCTCTTGCTCTGAAAGAAACATATAAGTGTGATGGGACATCAATCAGACAATACAATGAACCGGCTGGGAACCAAGATGCTTGGCACTTTATGTCCACGTTATGCCGCGGTACACTAACGATCAGCTATATCAACTTTACGATCAGAAGTCTTGGACTACACCGGAGGAAAGAAAACCATACGCGGACAAGTTAAGAAATTATTTCCTTGGCAAATAGCCAGTTTGAGTTAAAGCCTCTATCACTTTTTGGGTATGGATTTTGCTTTCGGTGTCATCAAATTTAGTGATGATTTCAACTTCTAAGTTCATACCTTTGGCATGCATCTCTGCACTTTTAACTACACAATTGCCAATAGCAATCCAATCATCTGTTAACAGGATAATCGGCAGACCAACAGGGTAAAGTCGTAAGTTGGTTTTCGTGGTCCTAAAAGTTAATCCCGGTTTCAAAGTCTCCGGAGCCGGGTCGTCTTTGCTACGTCTAAACATCGTATTTACTTCAACTTGTAAGCCCATAATGGCCCCCCTTTCTACACATGTAATCTATCAGAATAAGTGGCACCCCACCTCACACGATTCACTTGATTATTTTTATCCAGATTGAAGTAAGCTAATTCGCCAGCTCCCTCAACTTCATCGCTGCCGGTCATTTCAAAGACATCTTTCTTGATTGGTTTTAGAATTACCGCGCGGGATAAAGGCTCAAAGGAATTTGGGTAAAAACCAATAAGGTTCTTCCCTGAGGCTAGTACGGCTGAATCCTCCCAAATATCCCGGTATATGCCCTCATATTTGGCTAATCCTGGCTTAGGAAATAGGAGAGGATTTTTAAGGAAATAATTGATGATATTAAACGCCAAACTAGAGTAATCCTTAGGATCAATCTCGATTACACTCGTCAGGATTACCACCCCAATATTCCGATTTACATCAAAGGCAATGTTACAGCGGTAACCTTGAAAACCTCCAGAATGGTAATAAATGGTATGCCCACCAGATTTAAAAGTCCGTAAACCCAACGCTTGATTGATGCCGTCTTTAGCATTTTTCCACCCAATCTTTCTCATTTCTTGTTTGCTGGTTTCAGCCAATAAAATAATGTTACCTTTAAATTGAGCACTCATAAACTTTAATAAGTCCCGCACATTTGAAGTCAAACCTGTAGCTGAGGCCATGGCATTTGTCTCGATTAAGGGGAAAGCTTCGCGGTTCTTACTAGGTAATTTCCGACCATATCCGACGGTTAATTGGTCTTTGATGGTTTTAGTTAACTCTGATGAAGTTAAATCCATTCCTAATTTTTGGCATACATGCTTTTGAATATAGGTTTCGTAGGTTAATTCAGAAACCGCCTCTACTACGGCACCTAATATCGAAAAACCTAAGTTTGAATATTTCCAGCGGGAATTGGGAGCAAAGGGTAAAGTCAGTTTGCTCACATATTTTTTCAGATGGTTTAAATCGGGAAATTGGTGTTCGATCCAATGCAGAGTGTCCCCATCCCGGGTAATACCAGAGGTGTGAGTTAATAATTGGCGGATAGTGATTTTTTCTATCCTTGTGTCAACTGAGGATTTAAACCAGTTAAGGTATGAAGATACGGGCTTATCGAGGCTTAGCTTCCTGGCTTCTTGAAGCTGGAGATATAGGGATGGTGGTAAAGATTTTGGAAATTGAAGCGATTCGAAAACAAGTCTTCTCGGTTGCTGAGCCATAACCTTTGGTAAAAATTACTTGATCTTTGTAGATGACACCTACAGTTAAGGCCGGAATTTCTTCCATATAAGCTTTATGCCTTATGCACATATCAATGAACTGAGCTGCCTGTTTCAATTTTTGGATAGTTTTATCTTCTGACATTAGCTGATTTTATCACTGATATAGCCGGGGTATAATCTAGAAAAGGAGAGAATAATATGCTTAAGAATAAAGTTGTTGTCATTACCGGTGCTGGAACAGGTTTGGGTAAGGCGGTTGCTGTAAAAGTGGCAGCGTTAGGGGCGAAAGTAGCCATAGTTGGAAAAACTGAGGTTGAATTGAAGGAAGTTAAGAGTGAGATAAATAAATCAGAGGGTATAGCCGAATATTTTGTGTGTGATATTACTCAAGCTGATGAGGTGAAAAGGGCAGTTCAAGCGGTGGTTAAAACTTACGGGCATATAGATGTACTCATAAATAATGCCGGTATATGGACGGATGAAGAGTTGGAAGCAAATCGCCCGGAATTGAGGAAAAAAGCCCTTGAAACCAATGTTTTAGGCCATATTCAATTCACGTATGAAGTCTTACCTATCTTTCAAAAGAAAAATGCCGGTTATATTTTAAATGTAATTTCCACGGCCGGAGCTAGTGATACCCCAGCCGGGAATAATACCCGATGGAAAACTTATGGCGCCTCCAAATGGGCGATGACCGGTTTTACTAAATCTTTGAGAGAATCATTAATGGAAACGAAAATAAGAGTGACTGCTTTCCACCCAGGCGGTTTTGACAGCATGCTTTATGAAAAAGCCAATCGGCCTAATCCGCATAACCAACCATGGATGATGGACACTAACGATGTGGCGGATATTGTCGTTTTTGCCCTTACCCGACCAGCTGGGGTGATGATGGAAAAAATAATTGTCAGTCACGTTAACAAATGATTTATGAAAAAGCTAATATTAGGATGAAACTTATGAACGCACCTGTTTCCGCTCCACCATTATCCCCATTTATCAAAAAAGGCAATACAATTTATACCTCTTATACCTCGGGACAGGTTTATCTCAAAGATGGAAAGCTGATTGAGGGGACGGTCAAAGACCAAGCCCACCAGGTCATGCAAAATCTAAAAACTGTATTGGGAAATGCCGGAGCCAGTTTCAGCGATGTGGTTAAAACCACGATTTATACCACCGATATGTCCATTTATGGGGAAATAAATGAGGTTTATGCCAGTTATTTTTCTGGGAACTATCCAGCCAGAGAAGTCATCGGCGTCAAAGAATTGCCCTTGGGTGCTAAAATCGAAATTAGCATGATCGCTATAGTAAACTAATAATTGTTAAAAAGGAGCCGTATGATAGGTGAAAGTGGTTTCGATTCTCAACAGTCACAATTGATATTTTCAATTGCAACAAACGCAAGAACTGGAAAAGAATATTCTGTTAAATCGCCGACCGTGCAAAGATTTGATTTAACAGGTTTATCGGAAAGTGAAATTCAGTCGACTCATTCAAGGCTAATTTTTCCTAAAAAAAGTTAACAGACCAGTTGCTTTTGACCCAGCGAAATTAATGACAGGAATTATCGGTGGAGATTTTATAACTAAGGATGTTGTAACGGCATATTATCCACATATTCATGAGGGCAAATTAACGGGTAAAACAGAATTCACGATGACTTTGGATGATGCAGCATTACTTATGAGACGGGCCGCAAGTGAGTTGAAAATTGACCCCAGTTTATTAAAAAAAGCAGTTGATGGATATTTAACTGAGATTTCGTTTGCGATCCCAGAAGATTGGAAGCTCCACGAAAAAGATGTTGCTATGTCGTTAGCAGCAAAACTATAAGTCCGACGAGTTATTTTTTCAACCAAAGAGCGGAGCATAACGATAATCACACATCTGGAAGTGGGTTCGAATAGCGTCCTTCGACGAAGCTCGGGATACATAGTTCGGCAGGCTCAATATTGTAAATCAACGCAGGCCAGCTCGTTTTTTCCTCAAGAAGTAATATATCAAAACACATCACTCCCGGCATGGATTCGAACCTAACTCTGTTATCCTCCGTCCTTAGTCATATGTATATTAACCGGATATAATATCCTCATGTTAACAACCAAACCTCACGTTATTTGTGAAATAAGCAATCAAGATTTTGGTTTACCCACAGCCTCACATACAAATTACCGGATTCGAGAAGCCTCTCGGGGATTATTAATTCATGAAAGTGAGGTAGCTTTAATCTATTTATCCCGTTTCAAATATCACAAATTGCCTGGCGGTGGGATTGAAAAGGGTGAAACGCCAGAACAAGCTTTTCACCGAGAAATTTTAGAAGAGACTGGCTGCCACTGCCAGGTCACTAATCCAAATGCAATTACCATAGAATATCGAGATAATTTTCAGCTAACTCAAATTTCTCATATCTTTTTTGGAAGAGTGACCGAAAACACTTATAAGCTTCGGTTAGACCAGTACGAAATTGAAGAAGGTTCTGAGTTAAAGTGGATCCCAATAAAAGAGGTAGAAGTTTTGCTTAAAAATGACTCCACCGATGATTATGAGGGTAAATTTATTCGTTACCGTGACCTCAAAATTTGGAAGTTTTATATTGAAATCCAGTTTTAAAATACATGAATTCCGCCTGAATAATTTGGGTATCGTAGGCTGCGATGCCAGCTTTAGTCAAACTGCCTAAATTGTCATGAGTGTCGGAAATAATCCCAATGATCATGTCTAGATATTATCACAAACTTTATTAAGATGAACTTAATGATAAAATTTGCGATATGTCATCAGAACAGACGGAGTTAAAGCTCTTTGTCGGAGTAAAAGACTCAGACAAATTATCACTAATGGCAACAATAGCTAGAGAGCTAGGTTTTATTGTTGCCAATAACTCACTAGATTTGAGATTTCATACCCTAGACTTCAACGGAAGAGAAGTTGTTATACAAGGTGGCGTCGTGACGCAATGCATCCCCGAATTAATAAAGTTAGCTTTAGATTCAGGTGCAGCTAGAGTGACAGTGGATTTGGAACAATGTCGCGATTATGACGTTAATGAATCAAGAACATACCCTTTATTACCTAGTGAGGCCAGGAAGAAACGCTTATTAAGTTCTTTAGGTAGAAAATACTCACGTAATAAACGATTAATACTACTTCCATAGATACTATTAAGGTCAGCATAGGTTTTGGAGCAGGTTTTAACGTGCCTGCCGGCGGGTAGGCCTTCCAGAGGCAGGCAGGAGCGCAGGCCAGCCGAGTCAGACTAAAAACCCAAGGTGGCTGGACCATTGCCCTCCCAGGGTGAAAAATGAAAATATTTGCATGAGGCCTATATAATTGGTGAATGACAATTGAAAGTGGTCAAGAGATAGAAGCAACCGTAAAAAATAAAGATCTACTTTTAAGTCGGAGAGAATTCATTCAATTTATCGGTTTTTTTACTGGGGTAATTGGTGGTTCCTTATTGTATGCCAAACGCCAGAGCATTAATTGGAAAAATACCCAATGGACGATTGAAGCTTTGGTTAGCCAAGAGATTGATTGTTCTTACCCGGTAGAAAAAGTGGATGAGAATTACCCATTTGACGCTATTGTTGTTCCGGGTGGAGGGACTGATATTAATCTCCAAGCTTATACCGTTCCTAATGAATTTCAACAGATAAGATTAGAAGCAGCAGCTCTGGCTTTTATTAACGGTCAAGCTAATAAAATCGTTTTGCTTGATGGTAAATCTGAACCTGGTCAGACTTCATCCGCCAGTGCCAGTTGGTTAAAAGAAAAAATTATAGAATTATCTGGAGGTACAGTTAGCCTCAATGATGAAGAGATCTACTGCACAATTAATATTTTTTACTTGATGTGTTACTCTAGTAGTGGACAGAGAAAGTCGACTACTATGATTGCATTATCAAAGCTC
>MHDC01000002.1:0-2098 GCA_001803415.1 Microgenomates group bacterium RBG_16_45_19
ATTTGTACTCAGCATAAGCGCCAAAACCAAAACCACAAGATGCAAAAACTTGGTCACCCTTCTTAAATAGTTTTACGTCTTTGCCTACCGCTTCAACTTCCCCGGCTAGCTCAAACCCTAGTATGGTTACTTTTTTGGGTCTTATGAGACCATTGAAAAGTCTTGCAGCAACTGGGTCCGGCTTTCGCATGCGCCAGTCCCCTGCTGTTACTGTTGTCGCGTATACTTTTACCAGTATTTCATTGTCCTTGGGCGTAGGTTTGTCTACCTCGTTTAATTCAAGAACATCGGGGGGGCCATATTTTTGATCATTAACAGCAAAAGTCACATACAAAAATATTATGACAACTTAGATTGAGATTGCAACCAGTAGGATATTCTGGCCTTGCTTGAGAAAGGCTATAATAGAGCCAAGCTCAAGAGGTCAGACAAATGCGAATAGCCAAAGATAACCGCAACTTACCAAAACAATATTATCGGTCGGAACTGAAACGGTGTCCGCATTGTCACTGGAAACTGAAACGGTGGGCCACACTTTGGCGCAAGTATTTGTCCACGCTAGCCGGTCGGTTTCATGTTTTCAGTCAAGGTTATCGTTGTGCCAATTCCGATTGTCCCGAGCCAGAAGCTATCTACCGCTCCACTGAAGCCGAAACATTAAGCGTCCCCGGATGCAGTTATGGGATCGAGGTCATTGTTGAAGTTGGCTACCAGCGGTTCTGGCTTCAGCGAACCATCCAGGAAATTCACGGCTTGCTCAAGGAGCGGGTGCTAATTTCAGAACGGCAAATCTTGAACCTGTTGGCTCATTTTCTGGCCTTGGTGCGGGCCGGGCAACCGGCGAAAGTAGCCCAATTACGCGCTCATTGGCAGAAACTGGGTGGTCTGGTGCTCTCCATCGACGGGATGCAACCGGAAAAAGGGACCCCCGCGCTGTATGTCGTGCGTGAAGTCCAAGTGGACGTCACCTTGATGGCTGAGATCTTGGAAACGGCTGACCACCAGACGCTGGCTACACACCTCCTTGAACCAATCAAAGCCTGGGGGCTACCGGTCAAAGGCATCATCAGTGATGCCCAAGAAAGTATTCGGTTAGCCGTGGCTCAAGTCTGGCCAGACCAGCCGCACCAAAACTGCCAGTTTCACTGTCTCAAAGAGGCGGGGCGACCGGCCTTTGAAGCCGACCGAGCCTTGAAAACCCGGCTCAAAAAGAAACTGCGGGGCGGCCTGAACCGAGCCCGACAAGCTATTCAGGCGTTGTCAGAAACTGATCCCTATCGGCCTGTTTTGTTGAAATATGTGCGCTACCTCCGTTTCACCTTGTTGGTCAGGAGTCTACCCCCGTTTGAATTGGGTGGCCTGCGTATGGTGCAACAACTCACCCTTCTGGAAGCCTCGTTGGGGCGGGCCCAGGAAAAAGGGGGCATCGACTGCTGCGCCGCTTAATCAAGTTAGCCAGCCTCCACCAGCGCTATGCCGAGCAAGTGACCCGGTTACAACGGCAACAAGGATGGTTAATCGACCTGCAACGGCGCTTACAGCCAACCCAAGATCAGACAGCCTCCCAACCCAGGGGTCAGGACATTGAAACCCAAGTGGATCGGTATTTAGCCAAATTGAGGGAAGACAACCTCTTGAATGAAACAGACCGAAGCGTGGCCCAACATCTGGTGACGACCTTTCGCAACCGCTGGTGGGGTTTATTTGTTTGTTATGATGTACCCGGCTTACCGGCCACCAACAACGACCTGGAAGGTTTCTTCGGACGGCTGAAAACCAACCAGCGACGGATTACCGGGCGCAAGAGTGTTAACAGTTTTGTGCTCCGGTACGGAGCCTATGCCACGTTGGTTGACCTATCCGAGTCCAAAGCTGATTTGTTGGCCAGGCTACGCCAAGTTGACCGGGCCGCTTATCAACGAGAACGGCAACAACTCCAACTCGTTTTAGCCGAACGGCAAGACTACCATCGTTTTTGTCATCATCTGGATACCGTGGTTCAGGCCCTCGAAACTGAATGGCAGGCTGCTGTTGAAGTAGCTACTCGATCTCTTGAAGCTAAAAATTTATCTTAACTTACCATAAAATTTTTGTATGT
>MHDC01000002.1:2138-5038 GCA_001803415.1 Microgenomates group bacterium RBG_16_45_19
AGAACGAATATGCGCGGTAAAGCCAAACGCTTCCAAAATGTCTCGAACCTCTTGATAATCATAGCCTTTATCCAAAGACATGCCTTGAGGGTGTTCTGGAGTAGGCTTAGGACGCTCTACCACGATATTTTCCACCGTCTCGCGGACCAATTTCATGTCGTGACGATTAGCTCCCTCCACCGCCAGCCCAATCGGTACGCCCTGCCCTTCGGTCAGCAAACTCCGTTTGACCCCCCTTTTGGCTCGATCAGTGGGATTAGGCCCGGTTTTTTTTCCCGCCTAACGGGGCTTTGGTCATGGCTCCGTCCATACTTAACCAGTCCCAATCTATTCCTTTTAGTTCGTCAAACTGCTCGACCCCCACTTGCCATAGTTTCAAAAATACCCCGGCTTGGACCCACTCTTGATAGCGGTCATGGGCGGTTGAGCCAGCACACAGGTCTGTTTCATCCAGCGCTTTCCATTGGCAACCCGTGCGTAGAACAAAGAAAATGCCATCGGCACACTGTCGGTCTGGGACACGTGGACGCCCTCCGCCAAAGCGATGGGTATTCACATGCACGGGTAAAATCGGCTGCCAGATCGCCCAGAGTTCATCAGAAACTCGATAACCTGTGGTGGTTTTGTTGTTTGGTGTTCTTTTGCGTGTTCGTTTTGGTTTTTGTTCGTTCATACATTTGATTATACCACCAGTTATTCGGATAGGCTCTTAGCACCAAAAAATCTTTATCTTGCAAAATTTGCAACCCGATTGTAGAATATTCATCTCAATTATTCTGTTCAGCTTCAAAGTTCTGAAGAGCTCTCTCGGAAAGTGAATGAGTGATAACACCACAAGGAGGTGGGGCGAGTTGAATGAGGACCCAATCCCGTTACCCCTACCGCTGCTGGACATTTCAGGGGAGGGGAAGGAGCCAAGCCAAGGCGGAGAGGGCTTGAGGTCAGACAAGGGACTTTAACAAGGCAGGGGGTGATGACTGGAGGGGGTAGACCACTCGGCGGTGAGTGTAGCGATTAGTTAGCAGCAGCCGGTTGTTGGCTTAGGTGAGCCGGTCGGCGGCGTGGGTCAGCCAGGCGTCGATATGCTGGCACATTGCGGCCAACATCAAACGGAAGAACCAGCGATCCCGACCGGCGGTTCTGGTCTGAAGCAAGTGGAAGTCATACTTTTTGCGTTTGACAGAACGTTCGGCACAAGAGCGGGCATCCCGATGGCACTGCCAGAGGTCACTGTTTCTGGGAATAAGGGTATGCAGGCGATAGTTTTCCTTGGGGTAGGTATAGATCACCCGACCGTAGGGCGAACCGGAACAGCCATTATCGAAAAAAGGACAAGCGGTCAGGTCTGGGGTTTTCTTAGCCGCAGCCAGGGGACAACGCCACTTGATCCGGAGGCGGTCTGGGCAAAAGCCCCAGAGGGTCATGGGTCTGTCTGCCGGACAGATGGGGGTGCCACCTTCAAGCCGTAAGGGGCCAGTGTACTGCAGGTTGCCCTGGTTACGTTCATTGAGGGGGATGACGAGAGCCGTTTGCCAACGTTCGGTGGCCAGGCGGTAGAAACCCAGGGTGTCGTGGGCGGCGTCCAGGGAAGCGGTTTGGAGGGTCAAGCCGAAAGTTTCCTGAGCGCGATAGAGGCTGACCAAGCCTTGGACACTATCATGACGGGGGCAATCGGCCATCGAGAGCAGTAAGGGCAACTGGCAGGTGTGCTTGAGACTGTAGGCGGTTAATTCGTAGCAGCTATGACCATAGACCCAGCAGTCACGGTAGCTGTCCCAGCCCCAGCGGGCTAAGGGGTCGCGATAGGCGCGATAGCACCGGCAGTGCTCGTCGGCTTTCTTGCCCTGGTTGTCACACTGGCACAGTTTCTTGCCCCGGGCCTTGGCCCAGGTGGGCAGCTTACTACCATCGCCCGCCACATGCAGGTTGTCCAGGTCGATCAGGTTTAGGTCAACCGAGTGGGCCACAAAACAGGCGAAAAAGAGGGGCTGGAGCGTCTGTTCCCACGGGGGCAGAGAGGAGACATCTCCGAACCCTTCCAGCATCGCCGCCAGGGGGGTCGGCTGGTCAGACCGGGCCAGGATCCGGCCCGCCAGGCGGTTGACAATATTCTGATGGGGGCGCAGGTCATGCTTATCTTTCTGGGGGGCGGTCTTGTCTTGTTGCTCCCGGTGGTAGTGCGGGACTTGTTGCCTCATCCGGGGCTGCCGCGGCCGGTGGAGCAGCCGGTCTTGGAAATCGTAGAAGGTGCCCACGCCGGGCACATCGCTGGGATCAAAGCCACTGATCAGGGCGTAGAAGGGCTCGTCGCGCATCAGCTTGATCCACTCATCGAAACTGGTCTGGCCGCACAACATCATGGCCAGGCAGGAACGCAACATACTCAGCGGACAGCGCGGCCACCGACCTTTGTTCGCTGAATACAGACCGCTCAAGGGGGGATAGGCCCGATCCAGGTTGATGGCTTTCAACTTGAGCCAGACTTGGTAGTGCCGATGGCTGGTGGGTAGTCCCCCATAGCCACCCGCCTTGCGGCTAACAAAGCGTACATACTGCTTATGTGAGAAAAAGGGGGAAGCATAATTTACCTCCTATGGACTGGGATAACCTAGGCTGAATGATTGCGCTTATGATACCGCAAGTGGGGGTGAATTGTTAAATAATTAGTTGTCCCAGGGGGTTTTTTCCTCGTGAAAATCGGCTCTGGGACTTTCCGAGAAAGTTCCACGTTTAGAAAGGAGGTGATACCTTATGACCTAGGATAGATAGTTACCGTGTTTAAATTTCATAATTTTAGTATATCAAGGAGGATAGTATGTTTGTGAAATGTCTACGGTCTATATTGGTCATGATGATCTTATTGGTTCTGTTGGTTGCCTGTGGGCAGGCGGCGCCACCGG
>MHDC01000003.1:0-4259 GCA_001803415.1 Microgenomates group bacterium RBG_16_45_19
GTCCACCAATCATCTTGTCGGCGGCTCTCTTGGGTTCGGTTGTTCCTCCGAATATTTTAGTGAAAAGTTTTTGCAATCCCTGGTCTTGCGAGGCAGCAAGTTCCAAACTCTGAAGATATGGCAACTGAGGTCCCGATTTTGTTGTATTATCGGAAAGATCATGCTGGTTGTCGTCCTCGATTGTTTTGAAGACGATTCTTATATTCAAGTCCTTTAATTCTTTCAGTCTATCCAACCCGGCGATTCCCTTTATCTGTGAGGTGGTACCTCGGATCACTAACTTCACTATTTTATTTTGGGGAGGGACCCATGTATTAATTTCACTTGGATTTATATAACAAATAACTCTTTTCATTAGTCCCAAATCAATTCTGTTTTCATTCCAGCCGAGTTCCATAGGCAGATTATTAGCGAAATCATCGTGTTTTAGGGGAGTGTTATCTTCGTCGGTATCAACACACATTGTTCTGACAGGCATATCTGGAGTCAGAACGAACTCGGAGATTGTTTTGTTATTTTGATCTCCGTGAGCATGTTGCATTGGAGTTCCTGTATAAACGATATTGCATTGGGGTCTTTGATAATCGTGAATGTGTCCCGAGATAATCAAAGGGTAATTATGCGGCCATTTATCTCCTTGGGTTGAAACGATGGCTCCCATTTTACAACCATAAAATTCTTGATGACCAAATGCAACATGACAGCGTCTGATACCAGGCTCATCTGGATTTTCTGGAGAGAGGTGAGAAATTCCTTCGAGGTATCTCCCTGGATAAACATATGGCATAAAAATAAGTTCATATTTGTTCTTGAATGTTTCTTTGTAGACAGAATCTACAACTTTCGTATTGCTCCATAGTTTCAGCGCATTGAAACCATGTTGATTAGTCATAAAAGCGCTGTTATTTACCAAATCATGATTTCCTATTATAACATATAGAGGTGCGATTTCTTTGAGTTGTCCGAGAAATGAAATGGCCATCGTAAGTGGATCTACATGAATTATTGAATGTTTATCTAGTAGATCACCCAAAGCTATGATTAAATCGGGTTTCATTTCTTTAGCGATTGAAATGATATTAGCTGACATTGGTTTGCTCTCATGTATGTTTGAAATTTTGAAATGAACATCTCCAATTGCCAGAATTTTCAGGTCTGTATCTTGATTATAAATGAGTTTCGATTCATATTTAGGAACGTAATCCTCTTTCTTGGGAGAGAGTGTCGAGTCGGCATCCATGTTATTTTTTTGAATTCCTATTTAAGATGTAAATAGGGATCGTGTTTTTTTGATTTAATATGTTTGTGTTGTAATGATATGTTTATTAGTTTTGGGAAGATTATGTTTTCTTTAATTTGTTTTCTTCGATGAAGATTGGTTGGATGAATATCAGATTTTTTGAGTAAAAACAGATTTTAGCGGTTCGAAGAAAAACGGAAGGAGTTTATTTTTTGACGAGATAAAAACACAAACAAAATCCTATTATAAAAAAGTTCGCTCTATCGAATAGATGTCTGGAGGGGGGAAACCTCCTCGAAAACCACGTCATGGAGACAAAAACATTAAGATTATAAAGGTTGTTGGTCCCACCGGACCAAGAGGATCAAATTGTAATTGTAATTGTACGGGAACTGACAGAAGTGCTTCTTCTGTCTTATCGAAAGAGGCACGATGTGGATGCTCTTATTCCGACAATGAAAATGAAGATTCATGCGGAGGATCTAGTTATGGAGGAGGATCTAGTTATGGAGGAGGATCTAGTTATGGAGGAAGCTCTAGTTGCGAAGGAGGGTCCAGTTGCGGAGGAGGGTCCAGTTGCGGAGGAGGATCTAAATGCAAAGGTCCTACCGGTTCTAAAGGTCCTACCGGTTCTAAAGGTCCTACCGGTTCTAAAGGTCCTACCGGTTCTAAAGGTCCTACCGGTTCTAAAGGTCCTACCGGTTCTAAGGGTCCTACCGGTTCTAAAGGTCCTACCGGTTCTACTGGTTCTAAAGGTGACACTGGTTTGGCAGGAGCGGCAGGAGCAACAGGAGCAACTGGATCAACTGGAGCAACAGGAGCAACCGGATCAACAGGATCAATCGGATCTACCGGATCAACCGGATCAACAGGATCAACAGGATCAACAGGATCAACAGGATCAACCGGAGCTACCGGAGCTACCGGATCAACCGGAGCTACCGGATCAACTGGATCAACCGGAGCTACCGGATCAACTGGATCAACAGGATCAACTGGATCAACTGGATCAACAGGATCAACAGGATCAACAGGATCAACAGGATCAACTGGATCAACCGGAGCTACCGGATCAACTGGATCAACCGGATCAACCGGAGCTACCGGATCAACCGGATCAACTGGATCAACGGGATCAACGGGTGAAACTGGATCAACTGGATCAACTGGATCAACGGGTGAAACTGGATCCACTGGTGAAACTGGATCAACCGGAGCTACAGGTGAAACTGGATCAACTGGAGATACCGGTGAAACTGGATCAACCGGAGCTACAGGTGAAACTGGATCAACTGGTCAAACTGGATCAACTGGTCAAACTGGATCTACCGGAGCAACAGGTGAAACTGGATCAACTGGTCAAACTGGATCTACCGGTGAAACTGGATCAACTGGTCAAACCGGATCTACCGGAGCAACAGGTGAAACCGGATCAACTGGATCAACCGGAGCAACAGGTGAAACTGGATCAACTGGTCAAACTGGATCTACTGGAGCAACAGGTGAAACCGGATCAACTGGAGCTACCGGTGAAACTGGATCAACTGGTCAAACTGGATCAACCGGAGCTACCGGTGAAACCGGATCAACTGGAGCTACTGGTGAAACTGGATCAACCGGACCAACTGGACCAACTGGTCAAACTGGATCCACCGGAGCAACAGGTGAAACCGGACCAACTGGTCAAACTGGATCCACCGGAGCAACAGGTGAAACCGGACCAACTGGTCAAACTGGATCCACCGGAGCGACAGGTGAAACCGGACCAACTGGTCAAACTGGATCCACCGGAGCGACAGGTGAAACCGGACCGACTGGACCAACTGGCCCGTGTTGTACTGGGGAAACCGGACCCACCGGAGCGCCTGGTCTCGTTGATTTTTGTTCTATTGAACCTCTTCCTCCTGGTGTTACCTATGATATTATGGTTGTGACAGGATGCACCGGATATCGTCTTAACCTTAATCAACTTGGGCAAGATCTTGAACCGATATTGACCCCTGGACTGAAGGGAGATACCGGTCCTACCGGTCCCTGTTGCACAGGTGAGACTGGGCCAACTGGTTCAACTGGTTCAACAGGTTCAACAGGTTCAACAGGAGAGACAGGATCAACTGGATCAACAGGTTCAACTGGAGAGACTGGATCAACTGGATCAACTGGATCAACAGGATCAACAGGATCAACTGGATCAACAGGTTCAACAGGTTCAACTGGAGAGACTGGATCAACTGGATCAACAGGTTCAACTGGAGAGACTGGATCAACAGGTTCAACTGGAGAGACTGGATCAACAGGTTCAACTGGAGAGACTGGTTCAACTGGATCAACAGGTTCAACTGGAGAGACTGGTTCAACTGGAGAGACTGGATCAACTGGAGAGACTGGATCAACTGGATCAACAGGTTCAACTGGAGAGACTGGATCAACTGGATCAACAGGTTCAACTGGAGAGACTGGATCAACTGGATCAACAGGTTCAACAGGTTCAACTGGAGAGACTGGATCAACTGGATCAACAGGTTCAACTGGAGAGACTGGATCAACTGGAGAGACTGGATCAGCAGGTTCAACTGGAGAGACTGGATCAACTGGATCAACAGGTTCAACTGGATCAACAGGTTCAACTGGAGAGACTGGTTCAACTGGATCAACAGGTTCAACTGGAGAGACTGGTTCAACTGGAGAGACTGGATCAACTGGATCAACAGGTTCGACTGGATCAACAGGTTCAACTGGATCAACTGGATCAACAGGTTCGACTGGATCAACAGGTTCAACTGGATCAACAGGTTCAACTGGTTCGACTGGATCAACAGGTTCAACTGGAGAGACTGGTTCAACTGGTTCAACTGGTTCAACTGGTTCAACTGGTTCAACCGGTTCAACTGGTTCAACCGGACCCTGCTGTACTGGAGATACGGGGCCGACTGGAACAACTGGATATACTGGTTACACAGGAGCAACTGGACCCTGTTGTACTGGAGATACGGGACCGACTGGAACAACTGGATATACT
>MHDC01000003.1:4364-5851 GCA_001803415.1 Microgenomates group bacterium RBG_16_45_19
AACTGGATATACTGGTTACACAGGAGCAACTGGACCCTGTTGTACTGGAGATACGGGACCGACTGGAACAACTGGATATACTGGTTACACAGGAGCAACTGGATCTACCGGATCTACCGGATCTACCGGTGAAACTGGATCTACCGGTGAAACCGGAGCGACTGGATCTACCGGTGAAACCGGAGCGACTGGATCTACCGGTGAAACCGGAGCGACTGGATCTACCGGTGAAACTGGATCAACTGGATCTACCGGTGAAACTGGATCAACCGGATCTACCGGTGAAACTGGAGCGACTGGATCTACCGGTGAAACTGGAGCGACTGGATCTACCGGTGAAACTGGTGCGACTGGATCTACCGGTGAAACTGGATCAACTGGATCTACCGGTGAAACTGGATCAACTGGATCTACCGGTGAAACTGGAGTGACTGGATCTACCGGTGAAACTGGATCAACTGGATCAACTGGACCTACTGGAGATACCGGATCAACTGGACCTACTGGAGATACCGGATCAACTGGACCTACTGGAGATACCGGAACAACTGGACCTACTGGAGATACCGGACCAACCGGACCTACTGGAGATACCGGATCAAGCGGACCTACTGGAAATACCGGGTCAACAGGATCAACCGGAACTACCGGACCTACTGGAAATACCGGGTCAACAGGATCAACCGGAACTACCGGATCAACAGGATCTACTGGAGATACCGGATCAACTGGACCTACTGGAGATACCGGATCAACTGGACCTACTGGAGATACCGGATCAACTGGACCTACTGGACCTACTGGAGATACCGGATCAACCGGATTAACTGGACCTACTGGATCAACTGGACCTACTGGAGCGACTGGACCTACTGGAGATACCGGATCAACTGGACCTACTGGAGATACCGGATCAACTGGAGCAACTGGATCAACCGGATCAACTGGACCTACTGGAGATACCGGATCAACTGGACCTACTGGAGATACCGGATCAACCGGATCAACTGGACCTACTGGATCAACTGGACCTACTGGATCAACTGGACCTACTGGAGCGACTGGATCAACCGGACCTACTGGAGATACCGGATCAACTGGACCTACTGGAGCGACTGGATCAACCGGATCAACTGGACCTACTGGAGATACCGGATCAACTGGATCAACTGGAGCGACTGGAGCTACCGGAGCGACTGGAGCCACTGGAGCGACTGGATTAACCGGATCAACTGGACCTACTGGAGATACCGGATCAACTGGATCAACTGGAGCGACTGGAACTACCGGAGCGACTGGAGCCACTGGAGCGACTGGAGCGACTGGATCGACTGGAGCCACTGGAGATACCGGATCAACTGGACCTACTGGAAATACCGGATCAACCGGACCTACTGGATCAACTGGATCAACTGGATCAACCGGACCTACTGGATCAACTGGATCAACCGGACCTACTGGATCAACTGGACCTACTGGACCAACAG
>MHDC01000003.1:5866-6683 GCA_001803415.1 Microgenomates group bacterium RBG_16_45_19
ACTGGACCTACTGGATCAACCGGATCAACTGGACCTACCGGATCCACCGGACCTACTGGAGCAACTGGACCAACAGGATCAACTGGAACAACAGGACCTACTGGAGCGACTGGATCAACTGGACCTACTGGAGCGACAGGATCAACTGGAGCTACCGGATCAACTGGATCAACTGGAGATACCGGATCAACTGGAGCGACTGGATCAACTGGATCAACTGGAGCGACTGGATCAACTGGATTAACTGGATCAACTGGATCAACAGGACCTACTGGAACAACAGGACCTACTGGACCTACTGGATCAACAGGAGCAACTGGAGCTACCGGAGCTACCGGACCAACAGGAGCTACCGGAGCAACTGGAGCTACCGGAGCCACTGGAGCTACCGGAGCAACTGGAGCTACAGGATCAACTGGAACAACAGGACCTACTGGAGCGACTGGATCAACTGGACCTACTGGAGCGACAGGATCAACTGGAGCTACCGGAGCCACTGGAGCTACCGGAGCCACTGGAGCTACCGGAGCCACTGGACCTACCGGAGCCACTGGAGCTACCGGAGCTACTGGACCTACCGGAGCTACCGGAGCGACTGGAGCAACAGGAGCTACCGGAGCCACTGGAGCTACCGGAGCCACTGGAGCTACCGGAGCGACTGGAGCAACAGGAGCGACTGGATCAACTGGAGCTACCGGAGCTACTGGATCAACTGGAGCTACCGGAGCAACAGGAGCTACCGGAGCAACAGGAGCCACTGGAGCAACAGGAGCTACCGGAGCAACAGGAGCCACAGGAGCCACTGGAGCCACTGGAC
>MHDC01000004.1:0-34244 GCA_001803415.1 Microgenomates group bacterium RBG_16_45_19
CCGGATTTAACAACCACTAATTGTTACATTACCTCAATTTTTACAAGATAATCCAGAGGTTCACAAAGTAGCGGTGGTGACACACGCCCCCCACGGCAGAAGAGTAGCTCGCTATTTGAAAAAGTTTAAAGATCTGTTCCCAGGCATAAGTTTTGTAGATGCTTCAATTCCTGAGTCAGAAATTCCGGTAATCGCGGTCCTTGATGAGCTGTGGCGAATTGCCCAATATGCCGAACAAGGTGATTTGGCAGATACCCCCCTATATTAGATAAGATTACTTCAGCTATTATTAGGTTATGACACTCCAATTGAGTGGATGTGTTTTTGGGTGGTGCGGTACTTGAAGCTAATTATATCGTTACAAGAACGGACTCTAGTTCATTATTTAGCCAACAGCGAGAAATGCGTTTTCCGATACGCGTCAGAGTGGAATTCTTTCCGGATCAGCTTGGTCATTTCCAAGTTGGAATAGAGTGGATCGGTGAATGGTTTTTGATAATCACCGTTTAAAAAGTGCTGGTACATCTCAGAAATACCCGTTTTCAAAGTCGTTTCCGCCCGAAAACCTAACGTTTTTTGGATTTTGTCAAACGACACGTGGTAATTTCTGGGGTCATCCACTTCATCGTTAATCGTTACTTTAACCAGCTTGCCGTACTGACTCTTTTTCACCACCGTTTTCACCGTTTCTGCCAGTTTGCCAATTGTCGTATTTAGCCGGTCGTCCCCCACGTTAAATACTTGCCGAGAGACTTTTTCTAAGGGTGCATGTAACGTCATCACGATTGCTCTGGCAATATCGGATACATGAATAAACGGCCGCCATTGACCGCTGCCCTTGACCGTCACCAAGCCGTTTTGATAAGCCTGGGCGGTAAATAAATTGGCCACTAAATCAAACCTCATTCTGCGGGAATGGCCAAACACCGTGGCGAATCTGAGGACTGTGGGGTGGAATAAATCATACGTATCTTGTAAAATTTCCTGTTCGGCATCGATTTTCGTTTGGGCGTATAAAGACACCGGATTCAGTACACTATTTTCATTGACTTTATGATCGGCCGCGCCATATACTGAGCAACTGGATGAAAAAATTAATCTCGGAATGCCTAAGCCTTTAACCGATTCCTTCACCATTCTGGTGGTGACGATATTTAGGTGGCGGGTTAGTTCATCATCCAAGGCCGCAGCCGGGTCGCCCACAATACCCGCCAAATGGACTACGGCCCGGATATTCGACAAAGCTTTGGTTAAGATATACACGTCCGTCACATCCCCCTTTACTATCTCCAAATTTTTCGACTTGATCTCGTCAAATACTTGTTTGCCATAGTAAAAAGTGTCGAATACCCGTACCCGGTTATTAGTTTTTAATAGTTGCTCCACCACATGGGTGCCTATATAACCACCTCCGCCTACCACCAGGATTGGATCGTTATCATGAATTAGTTGAAACGCGCCAGAACTTAACAATTGTCCTCGTGAGACTGACAGAAACCACCTCGGTAGCACTAACAGCAGCACCGTATACAAACTGGTGGCTGTAAGCTGCCAAGCGGGAATGTCTAGAATCAATAAGGTCACCGAAGCCAAAATGACGCTGGCGCTAAGTAGTGCCGTTTTAGTCATCGTACTACTCACCTTATAGCGGCCATACACCCCAAAGCCAAAGTTGATACCGACGATTAAACCCGCGTAAATGAACCATTCATGTGGGTGTGGTGGTACGTGCCCGGCGACAAAAATCAAACCTTCCACCAATGCATAACTTAGTGCCGCCACTATCGCGTCATAGACGACTCGCCCGCGGATTGGGTGGTAGAGAATATCCCTTTTTAACTGAAACATAAACTCGTTTCAAGCAGCCAAAGCCAGTAAGGCGTAGCGTAAGTAAGCCCAAATCTGTGCCGGGGTATACCGAAAATGGGAGGCTGTCTTGGTTCGCGAGGTTAATCTCACCGGAATTTCCGCACAGTGGGCTCGCTTTTTTTTGAGGTAATACATTTCCTCTAGAATAATGGCAAAACCCTTTTCCCGGTAAGTGTAGCCGGACAGCATTTTGGTCCGGACCATCCGAAAGCCATTGGTGTAATCATGAATCCCCATCCGAAAACAGATTCTGGACAATAAGTTGCCTGTTTGCGAAAACACCCGTCTTTTCCACGGCACTCCCTTCACTCGTCCACCGGTAATGTACCGGGACGCTTTAACTAAGTCATAGTCCATTTTTGTCACAAACTTAACCAAATCTTTGGGATTATTGGTTAAATCCGAATCCATAAATACCGTGTGGCTGAAGCTGGCCTCGTCTGCTTTTTTAACCCCGGTGGCTAATCCCGCACCGTAACCCTGGTTAACTTCATGGGTGACGATCAATAGTTTATTTGGCCATTTGGTCTTTAATTGGGCCAAAATTTTCGGGGTGCTATCGGTCGAACCGTCATCGACAACAATGAGACTGGCCGGTACCTTAAGTTTTGGTAGTATCCCCATGACTGTTTCAGCACAGCGTGAAACCCCCGCCTCTTCGTTATGCATGGGAATCACCACCGCTAGTGAGAGCCTAAACTTCGATGCCATCTTCACGAAATGACCGGTTAATCGGTAAATGATTGTGCTCGGGTAAATGGCCGCGTAAGTTACCGCTGCGTAAACGCTCAATCAGATCGTTGGCAATCCGCTCGGACGATTTCCCGTCTCCCAGCGTGTGTTGCCACTTGGTACCCCGGATCTTCTGCAGCTTTTTGATCATCAGTGAGGGGGGGTATTTTTTTGGCTGGTCCGGATCAAATTTAACACAACCACCCACGTCATAGACTTGCGGTCGCTCCGTAGATTTGCGGATTTGGACTGTGGGTATATTAAGAACGCTGGTTTCTTCCACGATCGTGCCAGAATCGGTTAAGACACCTTTGGAGTGGGTCATCAGGATTAAAATTTCTTCATAACCAATCGGGTCCACCATAATCAAATTCTTCGGCGGCTTAAGTTTCATCTCTTTCATAACTCTCTGAGTCCGGTAAGAGGCCGGAAAGTAGACTGGGTCTTTAACCGCGGTGACTAAGGCTATGATTTGTAAGAAAGATTTTTTAATATGCACGTTCTCCCGTCGGTGACAAGTCATTAGGTAGTAGGCACCGTCTTTAATCCCTCTCTCTTTAAAGAACGCTTTAGTCGCTTTTTTCTCTAACCTGGCTTTTTGCTCATAATAAAATCGATTTAAAATATCGACGATTGGATTTCTGACCACTACGATATTGCCCGGGTTTAGGCCCTCAGCTACCCCCCGCAATTTATATTCTTCCTCATAGGTGTAAACCACGTCCGATAAATGGTCGATCATCGTCCGGAATTTTTCTTCCGGCATCCGCCAATCATACGAGTGCCAGCAACCCTCGACGTGAATTAACGGGATATTCAACATGCAAGCCGCCAGACAACCGGTAGTGGTATTGGTGTCCCCTAAAAACGCCACTGCGTCCGGCTTGACCTTTAATAGTAGCTCGTACAGTTTCGGAATTAATTGCCCGGCAATCTCCGCGTCCGATTCTCCGGCGCAGCCCAGCTCGTAATCTGGCTTCCTCAGGTGAAATTCCCGGAAAAAGATTCCCTTTAAATTATCCGAGTAATGTTGCCCGGACCAAACAAAAATAACTTCAATATCTTTGGCCTTTTGTAAATATTCCATGATTAACACCGCTCGGATAATATCCGGCCTAATCCCTAAAACAAAGACCAATTTTTTCTTTTTAGCCATATGCCTCCGGCTCAAATTTTATAATTGCCTTTAATGCCTGGGTTATATCATGTTGATAGGCTTGATGTATAGATGGATATTTGGTGATTAAATAACGATCGACTGGAGTCCCTTGTCCTGCATTAACCCTGATCATTTTTTCCGGCCAAAGTTTCACCCAACGATTTAATAACTCAAATTTACTCACCGGACCTAAAGGGGCAAAATGGATTAAACCGGTCATTTCCGTTTTTATGGCTGCGAGTATAAACTGGGCTAATTGTAGATTGGTAGCTCCACTCCAGGTTTGGTTGATAAAGCCTCCGATCTCAGTTTGAGTTAAAGCCCACTCCAACAAGCCTCGGTGGTGGAAGGGATCCATGCCTATTACCGAAGTTCGGATCGTCAGGCAATTTTTCTCGGTGACTTCTCCGGCTAACTTCGACTGGCTGTATTGATCTACTGGATTGGGCTTCGCTGCTTCCATCACCGGCCCCGCGTCGGGGGCAAAAACGGCATCGGTGGAAATGTGAATCAAGCGATAATTTAGGCTTTGTGTCAATTTGGCTAATTTTTGAGGTAAATCTGCATTGATCTCCTCATAAGCTGCCACCGTCGCTGAAGGGTCGTGCTGCAGTAAACCGATAACGTTCACCACCCAATCATACGGTTCTAGTTTAAAAATGGCTTTCAAATCTGGCTCTGGCTGTCGACCGTCAAATTTAAACCAACCTTTTATCGGCTGGTGGTGAGTTGCTCGTACTTGCAACTGGCTAGATTTAGTTAAATAGCTATAGACAGCGTGTCCGAGTAGACCGCGCCCACCCAGGACCAACACTTTAGTCATCTGTTTAGACATCGATCACTTTCACTCTCGGCAAGGGAATAATAAATTTACCACCGGACTGAAAATAAACCTGGTGCTTAGCGGTGATTTCCTTATAAAAAGACCAGGCAAATAGCAGGACATAATCCGGCCTTTTTTTAGGATCATCCAAAATCGCTGATGATTTAATTTCCAGATGATTGCCCGGAGTAAAAGCGCCAATTTTGGCTGGCGCGTCATCGACCACATAGACTAAATCGGCTTTGGTTAAACCACAGAAACTCATTATCTGTGTCGCCCGTCCCGACGCACCATAACCAATGACCGTTTTCCCCTCCCGTTGTATACTTTTCAGCAATTTCTTCAAATCATTTCTCGTCTTTTCAATTTTTTGGTAATAATCAGCATAGGTTGAGTATTTATCGTAATGAAGCCGGCGTTCTTCACGCTTCATTAATCGGTAAGCATTAGTTTTTGGCCGTTTACCCGTCCCCCTTTTTTGTACATAAAACCGTCTCGAACCGGCATGGATCGGAATTGGCTTGACGTCATAAATTTCCAGGCCCCACCGCTGCATAAATTTTTCCAAAGTTAAAAGTGAATAGTAACTCATATGGTCGTGGTACATCATGTCATACTGCTTCTCAGCCAAAATTGACCCCAAATAATGGACTTCAAAAGCCAAGTACCCATCCGGTTTCAATAACTCCGTCACTCCCATCATCACTTGATCCATGTCATCTATATGGGCTAACGAATTGGAGGAGACGATGATATCGGCTAGACCTTGCTTTTTTTTGATAATTCCCGCACTTTTTGGATTAAAGCCGTCCACCGCCACCTGGTAACCGTCTTTAATCAGGGGCTTAACTACGTTCTGGGCCGGGTCCACCCCGGCTACCTTAAAGCCCGCCTGTTTTAACGGCTTTAGGAACACCCCGTCATTACAGCCGATCTCCACCACTAATCGTTCACTCGTATTAGGAAAAAGGTCGGCTAATTCCCGGGCGTAAGCTTGAAAATGCTTGACTAGTGTCCCGATCGCCGAGGAAAAATAGAAATAATCTTTATATAACACTTCGGTGGGTACAATCGTCCTCACCTGGACTAAATAGCAGTCTTCACAAAAAGCGATAATCAAGGGGTATTTTCTTTCTCGGTTAAATTCCTTTATTCCTGATCCTTTGCCCAAAAAACCGCCAGCTAACGGTACCAAGCCAAAGTCGAGGAAATCTTTAAGCCTAGTCCCATGACAAAACCGGCATTGGTTGTGATTCAGGTATTCCCCCACCCACTGTCCCCGTCGCGGCTGGTTTCGATTTGTCATAGATTAATTTTTAATTGTTTTAGTCGCTAAATATGGCCAATATATTATAATCGTAATTCCCACGATGGCGACTGATACCGGTAAAATTAATCCCGGGCTTAATAACTTGGCCAAAATTAAAGCCCCTAATATTCCAAAATTACGCATAATCCAAAAGAAGGCTGTCACCGATACTACTACTTCCCCGGCGGCAATATCTCCTACGATCGCCATTGAAGCTGGATTGAGAATTGCTGAAGCGATCGCTAAAAATATCACTCCCCCAATCACTAAAACCAAAACCGGCGATCCAATAAATATTAATCCACCAGCGATAAAACCATAGGCTACCCGAATCACCCGTAATCGACCGACTCGGTCGCTGATACTCCCGGCAACTGTTGTTAACAGCAATGGCACTAAAAAGAAGATCGAGGTAATTAATCCGACATACTCAATTCCCCAACGGTTCGTAATCAATTCCGGTAAATAACCCAAAAGTAAACCTTGGAGGAACATGATCAAAAAAAATGGCATCGACAGGCGCAGATAGGTTTTATTAGTGAACGTCTTTTTTATAAGTTGCCAATGGTTTTGAGTAACCTGATTAGGGATTTGCTTCAGACCAAAAAAGCATAGTCCTCCAAGCAGTACAATTATCGTAAACAACTGCATGGTTTGGCCTGGAGTAAATTGGCGGATCAGAAGACCAAAACAGATTACTCCTATTCCTGAACCTAAGGTCCGTAAAGCATTGAAGATGCCGGCATTTTTACCATATACAGACTTTTGGCTCACCCGGATCAAATAAGTATTTTGAGCTGTCCATAATAGGGAGGCTCCACCACCTAATAGAATCGCGCATAGGTAAATGAAATTAACTTGTAGCGTTGATAAGGCAAATGTGAACAAGGCATAGAAACTGGCTCCAAATACCAACATAGGCTTTGAGTTGTATTTACTCACTAAATAAGCAGCGACCGGGTCAAACATCACAAAACTCACATACACAAGGATAAGGCTGTTGTACCCGACCGCAGTCATATTCCATTCGGAGAGAAGCGCAATCATATGTTGTTGGATCCCGTCAAAACCAAAGAATAACCACAAAAAGCCTATCGATAATAACCACACCTGCTTTGTATTTGTCTGGTTCTGATGATTCATGAAATTATCTATTTGCCGCTTGCCACATCGACTTACCCCAATAATCATATGGGAAGCGATAATCATCACTTGTCGATTCTGTCAAAGTTGCTGTCGAAAAGAAAATGACGATCGTACCCACCGTCAAAGCTCTGAAGCCATTGGCATAACCGGGTGGAATATAGACCACTTGCGGCTTTTCCGCCGAGAGAATTAATCGCTCCACCTTGGCTTTTTTACTTGGTTGCTTATAGTCAGTCAATTTTACCGCTCCTAAAATAATCGCCCCTCGTGCCACATAGACATACTTGGCTTCTTTTCTATGTCCATGCCAAGCTCTGATTATCCGAGTATTATGGTTTTCTACTTGATAAAACCGTCTGACTTGCTTAAAGTCAAAATCATTCACAAATCGGACTCTACCCCGGTCATCCGTCGCCACTCCACCGTCAATTATTATCAGTCCCTGTTTCGCCTTCATACCCGTATAATGTAATTCATGTTGGCCAAACTTACAACTTATATTCCTAAAATACTTCTTTTCCTAATAGTGTTATTAGTGGGAATCTACTTTACCCTAACTCTCTGGTTTTTCTGGAGAGGTACCGATTTAACCCTCGAAGCGACTGTTAATTCCCCATCCTGTAATCAGTCCCAGTGGCAAGTTATCGCTCAGTCAAGCCTCTCTCCAAAAGAACTATCGACAGTGATCGTACCTCTTCAAGCCGGTAAACATCTTTATACTTTACCGTTGGATACTACTTTCCGGACTATCCGCTGGCAATTTTGTCCGGAGCAAACCATCACTCTCACTTCACTGAAGTTTATCCATCACGGCCAGCCCATTGAATTGTCACCCACGGATGCCGCCCACCTGCTCTGTATCGGTTGCCAGTCACAAAACCAAAAAGATGGATCGGTCATTTTTACTCCCGATCCTTCAAAAGTTACCCTTCAGATCGGTGGTATTCACCAAATTGTCAGCCTCTATTATCAAGCTGTCTATAAGTATTACTATTATCTACCCCAACTCATCCTCATAATGATCATTCTCTACTGTTTGGTTTCGGTGGTGCCTTTGACGGTATCAAGACTTAGCTTTATCATCGTTAGTCTTATCTGGTTTTCGACTCTGGTTTATTTCTGGCCAAAATTACGCCAACTTTTTCCCGCGGCCAAGTTTCAAGAGTCGCAGTTAATCGCCGCCGCCCACTATCTGGGTTATTCGCTCAGAGCTGATCAAATCATCATGGGCATATTACTTCTGGGTTTTATTGTCATCGCTTGGGTATTTAAAATCAGACGCCGCCACCTATGATTAAACCGCTACTCAAATTTTCCCTCATCTTTGTTATAACCGGCCTGATCTTATGGCCTCAAATTACCAATTTTTGCCATCAAATCAACCGAATTGATTATGATACCCAGAATTTGTTTCTTTGGGATTATTTACATGAACTGGGTTACCAACCCTATAAGGATACTTTCTATCCCTACGGCTTCTTATTCTTTAACAAATCCCAATCCCTGCCTTGGTTTATTATCTATGCGCTTCTAAGCCCGCTAACCTTAACTGTTATTTATATGGTCTTGATTGACCTTCTCTTTCCCTCAGTTTGGATTAAACTTACCGTCTATATAGGCCTAATTTATCTAATACTCACTACTTTGGGAGTCTCCTCCTACACTCGCTATGGTCTGATTCTGGCCGGCACGCTATTATCGGCGTGGTTAATCTACACCCGGTATCAAAAACATCGTTTTTCTATACCTATTCTGGCGGGAATTCTGGCCGGTTTGGTCAGTTTTGCCTCCGGTAGCGATGGTCTCTATCTCTTTTTGGTTCAAATCCTTCTCTTAGGGTCATACTCTTTTATTCAGTTTGTTCACCAACCAAAAAAGTTTATCTTTAATTTCCTCAGGTCATGCTGGCTGCTTAGCTTGGGTGTCCTGCTAGGCTTAATCCCGATGTTGGTTTACTTGGTAAAGCAGCACATACTGCTGGCTTACCTTCGTTTTTATCAAGAGTTGGTCTATTTAGGTTCCCTGGCAAAATTACCCTATACCCTGCTAACCATTTCCGACCTTTTTATTATCACCGTCATTGTGGTGGGCTTAATCGCCCTGATTCTTCGGCTTTCAGTTCCCGAAACCAGAAAGACTTACTCTACTTATATCATGGTTGCCGCCTGGTTATGTTTAGCTTTTATGCAGCAAAAAAACCTGATTCGCCCTTTCAATGCCCAAATGAGTTTTTATGCCACCATGTTGGTCTTAACTCTCTTGTCAAATCTTTTCCGCCGGCCGACCAGCCAAAAAACCGTTCAGAATTTCCAGTCATGGTTGTTGATCCTAATCTTTTTCTCAAGTCTCTTTATTTCTTTCAAAATTCCCCTTAACCTCAGCCCTTTTAGCACTACTGTGACTGCTTATGCTGGGGGTAATCTTAAACAAACGCTGGATGTCCAAGCTAAACTATGTAGTTTAAGGAAGATCAATTGGGCTCGGCTCCAACTTCCCCCGGATTATGACCAGGTTATCCAAGCTCTTAAAGACCAACCATTAACCTCATATATTACTTTTCCTTACGACCCACTTTTTTACCTGATTGGCAACCAGCCCCCCTTGCCTTATCCCAACGCTTATGAATCCGCTTTTATCGGTGCCCAGACCGCTAACATTAATCATTTGCAATCTCACCAAACTCAGGCAGTCATTTACTCTTTTCCCGAAACCCCGATTGATTGGGCTCCGGATTATGTCAGAAACTTAAACTTCACCCGCTATGTCTTAACTCATTTTTCTCCATTTCAGGTGGTAGGCCGGTTTACTTTGCTAAAATTAGATTCAAAAGGGACCGTTTATAACCAGGGCAGTCAAACCTCGTTTCCGGATCTTTACGACCATTTTACCCAATTAAATTGGGGGTATTTGCCTATCAGCGAAGGTGACCAATTTTCCGACCGGATTATATTGGATGGTCTCACCCGTGGTTTTTATTCAAATACTGATGAAGCTAACGCCAGCTTGTTAGCTTCCCCGTTAAGCACCCAGGACCTTTATCTGATTCTCGATTACGTTTCCCAAGCTACCCCGGCTGTTGGTCAGGTTACCTTCACTGACGTTAATGATCAAGCTACTACCGTAACCTTTGGTTTGAAAGCTAACCGAAAACCCTTACTTAAGTTGGCTAATCTTCCCCTCTTTTTTTACGGTAACCGTCTTCAAGCTTTAACGATTAATCCAGCTCCAGTCTCTTTTTGGCTTGTAGTTAATGATAAGATGCGGGATACTTGGCAATGATGAAATCTAAATCCATCTCCCCCCTCTCCTGCTTAGTCTGCCGTCGGCGCATGGGGTTTATTTTTTCCTATCACCGCTATGATTATTTCCGTTGTTCGGGCTGTGGTTTGGTCACCACTAGCCCCTACCCGACTGAAACCGCCATCCTCAATCATTATCGCCAAAAGTTCAAACACGGTAATTATTCTCTTTCCCGCCGATATGCGGCTTCATACCTCAAAGTCTATCATCACCTGGCTATACGACTGGTTGATTATTGTCGTTCTCATGGGCTTAACCCAAACGAATCTCGGCTTTTAGACATCGGCACCTTCACCGGCGATTTCTTAGAAGCAGCCAGTCAACAAGGTTTAGAAGTCTATGGGACTGAATTACAGCCTGAGGCGGTAAAAATTGCTAATCAAAAATTCCCCGGCCGGGTATTTCAAGCTAATGTTTTAATTACCACTCTTCCCCAAAAAAACTTTGACATCATTACCATGTTAGGTCTTATCGAGCATTTAATTAACCCGGACGAACTAATAGCCAGAGTTGCCAAATTATTAAAACCCGGTGGTGTTCTGATGCTCCAAACCCCTGATAGCGGTAGCTTTTTAGCCCGAAGTTTGGGTAAATGGTGGCCGCCTTACGCTCCGGTTGAACACATCCATCTTTTTTCCCGTCCTAGTTTAGCCCGGTTGCTGCAAAAAAATAGCTTTGGCTCTCTGGTTTTTATGCCCCATATCAAACACTTGCCTATAAGTTATATTTATCAAAATATGCAAAATTTCGGGCTTGAATTTTACCGTCTGCTTAAACCGTTAAAACCCCTAATCACCAGTTTGCATTTTAGTTTACCTTTTTATGGGGGTGAAGTCATCCTCTTGGCCCAAAAACGAAGTGCCCGTACTCCGAAGAGTTAGCTATGTACTTAATTGAAGTTAAACGCACCCCCATCGGCAAGTTTTTAGGTACTTTAAGCCATCTTTCGGCACCTCAATTAACTCAGCCCTTATTTGCCCATTTTTTGGCAAAATACCCCTTTCTAAAGACTCAAACTGATGAAGTGATTATGGGTAATGTCCTTTCCGCTGGCATTGGCATGAATCCAGCCCGGATCGCGGCTTCCCTCGGTGGTCTAAGCTACCAGGTTCCCAGTTATACCCTCAACCAAGTTTGTGCTTCTTCCATGAGTGCGGTCATTCAAGCCTGTCGGTCTATTCGTGCCGCCGCCGCCCATTTAATTTTGGCTGGCGGTATGGAAAGTATGTCCCAAGCTCCGCATTTGCTACACGGTGTTCGTCAAGGGATTAAATACGGCTCCATATCGCTGGTCGATTCGCTTGCCCACGACGGTTTGTATTGCAGTCTTAGTCACTTGTCAATGGGGGGTACCGCTGAAATTGTGGCCCAAAAGTACAAAATCAGTCGCAATGCTCAAGACAATTATGCTTTAAGGTCACATCGCTTAGCCGTTCAAGCTCAAAAACACGGTCTCTTGGCCCAGGAAATTATTCCGCTTCTGTCGTTAGCTACCGATGAAGGTCCCAGACCTAATACTTCGATCAAGAAATTACGCTTCCTTAAACCTGCCTTTAAAACCAACGGCACGGTTACCGCAGGTAACGCCAGTTCTTTAAACGATGGGGCTTCCTTGACTTTGGTCGCTTCGAAAACAGCCGTAAACCGTTATGATTTAAAACCCCAGGCTAAAATTATCGATGGTGTTTTTGTGGGAGTCAGACCAGAATTAATGGGTTTGGGTCCGATTGCCGCTATCCAATCGATCCTTAAACGTAACGCTTTAAGTCTTAAAGATATTGATGTCTTTGAAATTAATGAAGCCTTTGCCGTTCAAGTCCTGACCGTCATGCAAGTCTTAAAAATCCCTCAGAGCCGAGTTAACCGCCATGGTGGCGCCATTGCTTTAGGTCACCCGCTGGGCATGAGTGGTGTTCGCATTATCGGCAGTTTAATTAATGTCTTGCGTCAGACTGGTGGCCGATGTGGTATCGCTAGTTTGTGTATCGGTGGCGGTCAAGGTGCCGCTGTCCTAATCGAAATTTTATGACCCGGACCGCTCTTGTTACTGGTTCCAGTCGGGGGATTGGCCAGGCCATCGCCCTCGCCTTCGCTCAAGGGGGTTACCGAGTTATCGTCCACGGCTCTAAACCAAGCTTAAAGCTCGACCATACCACTACTACCGTCAGGTCTCTTAGTCCTGAATCATTCAGTTATCCCTTCAACCTTGCCGATGAATTAGCGGTCACGCAAGCTTGTCAATTGTTGTTGAAAAAAGTAGGGGCTATCGACGTTTTAGTCAATAATGCCGCTATCACCCGAGACCAAATTTTTCTCCGGCTGACTCCCGCCCAGTGGGATACGGTAATTAAAACCAATCTTTACGGGCCTTTTTATGTGCTTAAAATCGTCTTACCGGCGATGGTCAAACGTCGCTGGGGTCGAATCATCAACCTGACTTCCATCGCGGCCAAACGGGGTGCTTATGGTAAAACTAATTACGCCGCCGCCAAAGCGGGTTTAATCGCCCTGACCCAATCCTTAGCCTATGAAGTCGGCCGCTATGGCATCACTGTCAATGCCATTTGTCCTGCCTGGGTTAAAACCGACATGAGTCTCTCTATCCCCAAAAAATACCGGGATCAAGCCCTTTCCCAAGTCGCCTTACAACGTATGGCCACACCTAAAGAAATTGCTGATCTGGCTTCTTTTTTGGCCAGTGATCATAGTGCCTATATTAATGGAGCGGTCTTGGATATCAATGGTGGCTTGTCCTAAGTTGTGTTTGAGTCGTCTCAAGGGGGCTGCCGTTGGCTGCGACTAATGCCTTAACTATTTCTCCAATCCAGGTCATCCGCTGATTAAACGTCAGCCGCAAAGGAATCACCGGGTGGTTTTCAGTTACTATTGGTAAATCGACAAAGTCAATGGCATGCATCAGGTACATAACGTATTCTGGTTTACTTCGTAAATATCTCAGTACCAACTGCCGGTATGACTCTCCAAAATAGTAGATAAAAGTCGTGTGTATCGGTAACTTCAAGTAAGGTAGGATTGAAATAGGTAATTCTGTCACCGATTTGGCGGTATTTAAAATGGGGTAAGGTTTTGTAGAGCTAAAAATATCCCGGGTCCGGCCAAAAGATTTATGTTGAATCTGGCCGCCTTTTATTTTGGCGTAAGTAGTCATCAATACTTGGGCATAACCGGGCAGCACACTGGAGTCATACCGGTAACCAAACTTTTTAAGCATTGGGATTATCTCTGGATCTAAATAATACCCCGGGCTTCGAAAACCCACCGGAGCTTGTCGGCACACCGTTTTAATCAGCTGATGAGTTTTGACGATTTCTGCCCTTTTTTGCGCCAAACTTAAAGTCGAAAAAGATATTGGGTGACTGTAGCTATGGTTGGCAATTTCATGGCCGGCCCTGATTGCTTTACGGCAAAATTTTTGGCAAGCTGGCAGCTCTAAATCCCGACCAATCATCATAAAAGTGGCTTTAGAGTTGGTTCTTTTCAACAAGTCTAAACACCGGGGTAAAGCTTCCCGATAAATATAATTGCGATCGTTCAGGATATTTATCTGGTATTCTTGCTCATACATCCAGAGGTTATCGACATCGACATGAAGACAGATCATAAGTCGGGCATGGTAACTTTAGCTCGTTTACCAATCACTTTGGCTGGCACCCCCGCTACAATTGTCCAAGCTTTCACCGGTTTGGTCACTACCGCGTTGGCTCCGACTACCGCCCCCTCCCCAATTTGTGCCCCCGGTAATAAGACCGCTTCGGTCCCGACACAACAATCTTTACCTAAAATTATTTTTTTTGAATAAAACGCCTTATATTCTTCTGGGATCATCGGCCCGCTCATCCTTTTACCTTCGCCAGGATACTCGCTGTTGGCGTAGATTTTAGCCCCCGCCCCCACTGCCGCGTAGTCTTCAATCACCACCGGCTCCCGGGCACCGATAATAGCATAAGGCGCGATATGCACTCGTTTGCCAATCGTAATCTCTCCCAGCATGGCTTCAATCCGGCAGCCTGAGTCAATCCAGGTATATTCCCCAATCGAAATATTTTTCCAGCCATTAAGAAAAACCCCCACGTCTATCAGTGCCTCTTTTCCTAAGTGTTTTAAAGTGGCTTTATAAAACCAATAGCGTAATTTGTAACCCACTCCTCCCGGGATATACCGGATCAACATCTCGCCAAAAGCCACTAACGACTTTAATCCTAATATTATTATTTGATTTTTCGGTATCGGCTGGCCTTTTATATACCGGGAAAAGGCCTGGTATTCGAGATTGTAGTTTTTATTTTTGAGCGGTAACATATATCCATTCGGCCATAAAGGATGATCGGTATAGCCGATTCTGTTGTTTCAATTGGTTAAACCATAGCTTAGCGGCTCGGGTAATTAATCGATCTCTGTCTAATTCTGCCTTTAGCGTTGCTTCCCTGCTTCCCACTTCCGGCAAGATTCCCGCCTGGAGTCGTCTGACTCGAAGAAATTTAAGCCAATCTATATATTTAATGGGGATGAGTTTGTAAGTCACTCTAATTTTCTTAAAACCAGCCGCTTTCAATTTTGCTTTATAAAGCTCAATTGACCTGGGCTTCGGGAAAATCAGGCGCCGCTGTTTAGTCTCTTGTTTAATCCTTGACTTTAAATCATGTCGGTATTTTTGATACGGTCTATCTGTTTTAATCAGATCAATTGCCAAATCGTGAACTTGGTTTATGGTATCATCGATCATCAACACTCCTGGTTTTCTTCCGGCTCTGGTTATATTACCGCTTTGAAAGGTAAAACTACCAGTTCGTTTTAACACTCGATAAATACCGGTAAATGTTTGTTTCAGGTCTTTTATTAAGTGGACCGTGTTGGCAGAAATAACGTAGTCAGTCGCCTCGGTCCCTATCACTTCATCCGGGGTGGTAAAACCATTTCCCTTTTTGGGTAGCAGAGCGAATCGAACTCGTTGATCCTGGTGTAGGATTTCATAGGCTTTTCCCAACCAAGAGGCGGAGTTATCCATCAACCATAGAGTGGCCGTCTTAGGCAACACTTTCAATAAATAAATTGCCGACGCTCCGGTCCCAGCTCCAAAATCTATCAACACCTGACCCTCATTGAATGAACTTTTTAATAGTTCAATCATTCCGTTAATATTTTCCTGGTGCCAAGAAGCCTTCACCACTGCCTCATGATATGCTGTCGCCCCCTTTGAGGTTGGTCGATCAGGTTGCCAGCTATTTTTATTAATTGACTTTAACTCCATACTTTTTTAATCACCTGTAGTTTTGGTATAGAGAAATAATAACATTCTGTCATAAGATAAACATATGCAGCGAAAATTTGACCTCCGCCGCTCCTTCCATTAACCTCGTCTTAATAAATCTTGCACCCACGCTTGTTGTCCATAGACACCCAAAGTCTGTTTCGCAAATTCTTGCCATCTCTTTTGCCATTGTTTCCCTGTCGGGTCACAATAATATATCCGCTTTAACTCCAGCCAGTCTTCTAAGTGACTCTGGTTGAGTTTAGACCTGTTTAATCGACCAATGATGAAATCAAGCATCTTTAAGCCTATGTCCGGTTTCAAGGCTACCGGATCAAAGAAATTGCTTGGTTCATTACGACAAAATTTAAACACTTTATCATCAGATATCGTCCGATTAAAGCTTTTGTGCACCTGATTTCGCTTTAAACTATAAACCCACCAATCTATCAGGTAAAACCTTATAAGCACCATGACTAGTTTCTGGCGCATCAATCTCGGAGTCTCTCGATCTATAACTGTTTTTAAAAAATCTTTCGTTTTATGACTAACTACCCGGATGGCCGTCCGCTTCCCCATGGATTTCACTACAGTCCTTAAATAGTTTCTAAAGATTAAATGGTATTTCCAGGCATAGGCTCGGCTTGAACTGGTACCCGAATGATAGTGATACACCAGTGCTTTGGGACAGGCATAAAACCGATATCCGGTTTTTAGCACCCTTAGTGAAAAGTCTACATCTTCAAAATAGGCAAAATAAGTATTATCTAGTCCCCCCAACAGAGTGTATATATCTTTCCGTACCAAACAGCAAGCGAAACACAAACCCATGATTAATTCCGGTTTATCATATTGACCTAAATCAATTTGACCAATAGCCCGGTTGTAGGGCGAGGCATTATCGTTTATACAGATGCCTACCGAATCAAACACTTTTTGCGGTAAGAAACGACTCAGATAGATTTTGGGAGCTACTCCAGCCGTAAACATATTCCCCTGAATCATAGTGACCATGTGTCCTAACGCCTCAGGCTCTAACTCGGTATCGGTATTGATAAAAAGTAAATATTTGCCGTTGGCCTGGGCCACTCCAATGTTATTTCCCCTGGCAAAACCCCAGTTCCTCTTTTCTTTAATAATTTTGACTTTCTTGGCCATCAACGGATTTTGTTTCAGCCACAGCTTAAGTCTGGATATAGACTGGTCAACAGAAGCATTGTCGACAATAACCACTTCAAAATCTCGATATTTTTGCTTTGTTATCGAAGACAGCAGTAAGGTCAGAAATTTATCGCCGTTGTAATTTACCACAATCACACTGACGCTGGGTTTACTGTGGGGATTCATAATAAAGCCTCTATCTGTTTGACGTTTTTCCCCCAACTAAAACCGTGACTCCAAGTTTGTGCCGCCAATCCCATTTTATTTCTCAGATTAGTATCAGTTATCAGGTTTCGAATCTGCTTTTGGGCCTGGTCAAAGTTAGCTGGCAGATATCCGGTTTGGTTTGGTAGGACCATTTCCCGGTGAGCTCCCAAGTCATAAGCCACGACCGGCACTCCTAGTGCTTGAGACTCAAGCAGAGGTAAATTAAAGCCTTCCCAAAGTGAAGGGGAAAAGCAGACGGTGGCTACTTCCATCAATACCGCTAAATCACTAATTGGTACATGAGGTGCCACCATCACGCCTTCTTGGTAAAATTCAGCTTCAATTTCTCCCTGGGGTAAACCGATTGCCAATATTTTCACTTTTGCCAAACCATGATGATTCAAACTCCGCCTCAACTTGATCAGATCATAGGTATTTTTATAAGGATTTTCATGATAACTTAATCGGCCTACATACACTACCAATTTATCTCTAGCATCAATAAAATATTGCCTTAGAATGTTAGTTTTTTGCAGTGGATTGAAGGCCTGGGCAGCCTCAGTCACATGGTTATACCCCAAGGGTATAATCTGGCATTTCCGCTTGGCATAAAGTGGCAGCGTTTGCTGTAAAAATTTGGAGATAGTCACCATTGCCTGGGGATAGCGAAAATACCAACTATGTTCTAACGTATCAAAAATCTGCTTCCGATATTGCTTTAATCCCCGATAACCGGTGCTGGGGGAATTGCCATAAAAATTCAGAATTACCTTGCCTCTGGTCGTCAAAAACGGCAACCAGGTGTTAAAAGTAGGCGTCTGGATTATAAATATCTCAAACATTTCCAACTGGCCCTTAAACTCCCTGAGCATCTTATAAGCCGCCCAGTCCTGTTTGATTGGATTGAAAAACAGGGGGATCGGGATTTGATAAATCGCATAGGGCGTGTCCTTAAAAATTTCCCAATCCACCTCCACCGCCATGATCGCCACTTGGTGGCGTAGTGCCAAACGCTTGGCCTGTTCATGGACTACCAAATCCACCCCGAAACCTTGTTTTAACCTCTCGGTCAGAATCAGGATTCGCTTATCGGTTATTTTATTTTTCGCCATATTTTCTTCAAGAAATACATTTCCCGGTCGGGAAATTTGGCCTCTAGAGCTTGCTGTTTTTCCCTATTTGACTTCTGTAGAAACTCGATCGCCGCCTGCTTTTTCCGGTTTGCCTGGTCCAACGCCTGTATAAGTTTATCTTGATCTAATAATCGTTCCTCTTGTTCCAAAGCCCGGTTAACCCCAAGTTCGGCTGCGGTTCGCCAGAATGTGGCATCGACAGCTTGGGGGGAGGTGCCGGCTACCTGTTCCAGAATATGTTTTAACTGTTGGCCAAGTTTTGTATAACTATAATTCGTTAAAGTAAATTGTTGATTCTTAATAGAATTTGGCTGCTCATATGCCGCCTCCAACTTCTTGACCAAATCTGGCTGTGATTTCGGGTTTACCCACCAGACTTGGGGAAATGTAGCTTTGGCGTAGGTTGCTTGGGTCATCACCAAATTACAGTTAGCCAAGGCACCTTCCCTAACTGTTAATCCCCACGGTTCAAACACTGCCGGGTGAGCGATAACCTTTGCCTGCTCATACTCCCGCTTTAACTTAAGTTCCGACAAGTTTTTTAGCCACCGACATTTAGACCATTTTCCCTCAACCAGCCGACATTCTTGGTAATATTCTTGGTCACTGACCGTTCCGACTAAAGTCAACGGTAGGTCTAATTTTTTACAGGCTTGGATTAAATTCAGTTGATTTTTTCGCCGCTCAATTCGGCCGATATTGATGACTCCCTTTTTACCGGTTAATTTTTGGCTGATATATGTTTCATTTACGCCGATGCCGCAATAAAAGACTGGGACTTTGACTTTAAGACCGATATAGGTTTCAAAACTATCCTTTTCTGCCCTCGATATGAAAATGATTCCATCTGCATATTCAGCCACTAGCCGTTGATATCCCTTGTCATTAATGTTCATATTGAAAGCAAAGACTAGAAAATGATGTCCGGCTGCCTTAGCTTGGACCAAATGATCCAGCACCCAAGGGTAATTGATATTCCAGCTAATTACTACGACTTGACCTGTTTTTGACACATTATTTTTTACGTTAACTCCCACTGCAACTAAGGCTTTGGCAAACCCATCCATAGCCACCATATCTCCCCCCGGCCAACCCTTACGGCTCCGGTTTCTCATCACCACCGTAAAATTAGAACCGAACTTTGTCATCATTACTAATATATTCTACCCTCATTGCCATAGTATACTTTTTGGGCTACGTAGTAGGATTTATACATAATAGTATTATGTTTCAACAAGCATTAAAACAATACTTATACTAATTAAGCTTGATTCATACACCCAAACAATACCATGTCATCCTTCATCTACCTACCAATTTAGACCTGATGATGCGATGTGAGATTCTCAAGCGATTACATTTCTTTTTTGGTAAATATCCTGTCCGGATTACCGATAATATTGAAGATATCACCCCTCCATATGACCGACCAGTCATTACCTCAACTCTACTCACCTTTTCTCCTGGACTAGATCCCCGGTATCCTAAAGGCTTGTTCAACGTGGACTTTCTCCATGACCCACTCGAAAGTGTTGCCTGGCACGCTTAACTTTTATTTTTAACCAATACTCAAATTTTGGACCAATGAGGTAAATGCAACTGCACTGCTATTTTAGGTTTATCTATTTTGTCAGGCTTCGGTTCTCCAAATGTGAAATTCGATCCCTGTATATCTAGCGAATAGTCTTTAACTCCTAACTTATTCAGGACTTTATGATATTGCCAAAATAGATGACTGGCCGGATAACGTCGGTTCTCATATTGACCATGTCGCAAATGGTGGATTAAAGGATTCATCCTTAAACTTTTGACGTCAGGATTCTGTTGTAAATAAAGCTGAGAACTAAAAAATGGGTTCGGATCAAGCTTTAATATTTGATAATTAGCTAAGTAATGCCAGATTGGATGAGTCCAAATTCGAGCGATTAAATTTAAAGGGATTATGTTTGTATCCCGCCAAGGCCACCAAATGCTTGAACTGACCTGTTTGTAGATCTTCTGGTTTTGGTTGTAGTACCATCTATAGGCGAACAAACCGCTCTTTCTAATTAGGTGAAAATCATTAATTTTTTGTCTGATAGAGTCAAGCATATATTATTAGCTACAATTGGCTATCCAATCAAAAAATGGATGTCGTCTCCGCCATTCACTTGGCAATGGTAATAGCCGTGGTTTTTCTTCTGCCAATAACTTTTTTACCATCTGTTTTAGAACCCATCTTTCCCTAAGTGAAATCTGGGGGTTATAGGGGCTAGGCAATTCCCCTAGCCATTCGCTCTTCGGCTGACCAAAAGTTAATGGCGGGTTCTCTATTTGATTAAAATAGGTCGTAATATATGACATCAATATTTCTTCGTTGAGTCCGTTTCCGGGTCTAATTTCACTAAAAATAGCCTGAAGTAAACGTGGTAGCTGTGTATTAATTGAGGCTTTCATGTTTAATTCCCCGACTCTTTCTGGTTGAGCGACTAAGCGAACTTTACGTTTCGTTGTTCTCAACATTCTTTCGGCTAATAACCAGTGATCATTGGTGGGGTAATCTTGGGGATGTTCTTTATCGGAACGCCAATATTCTGCATATACCTGTTGGTGTTTCTGGCTTGAAATAAGATTAAGGCCATCGATGGGGTAGGTCGGATAATACTCCGGGGTCTTGCCGAGACCCAGTTTGATTAAAGTTGGGAAAATATCGGTGATTGAAGCTAATCGGTTGTCTAATCCAGGTTTTAGCTGAGGCGTATGGATTAATAAGGGAACTTGCACGATTTCTTCATATAAATCACCCCCATGAGCAAAATAAGGTTTATGGCGAAAACATCTACCCTCACCATGGTCTGAAAAAATAACCAGTAATGCTTGACTTAATTCACCAATAGCCTCTAAGCGATCAATAAATCTTTTTAATCTCCCCTGATCAAAAAGCTCAACTCCTTGGAGATATAAGGGGAAAAGACGCTGGTATTGGTTTTTTTCACCGCCAAAAATTCGCCGCCATTCCATGTAAGGGTCTTTTTTCCGGCTTGGTGAAGCTAAATGGTTTACTTTTGCTTCGGTACTTAATACTTCATAATATCGATCCCAATCGGCTGGCTTTGCTTGATCCCGAGGCAGCAAGTAAGGGTCATGGACGTCAAAAAAATGTTTGAACACAAACATTTTCTTTTGCCGGTTGGCCTGAATAAATCGAAACAGCTTCTGGTCACTGATGGGAATTTTGACTTGAAATCCTCGATCTAAACCCATCGGTTCTAACATGGTTGGTTCGTCACTGGCCAACACTGTCAAATAACCGGCTTCAGCCATTACCTCCGCCATCGTCATCACCGCTTGTTTTAAGGAGTGAATTTGCGGATTTAGCAAAGCTCGGACATTGTGTTTTGGTGGATTAAGGCCAGTAAAAACGCTCGCGTGAGCGGTACTGGTATATGAAGCTGTGCTAAACAGTTGCCTGAAAACTAAAGATTTAGATGCTAATTCACCAAGTGTCTTCATCTTTGGCCAGTTTTTATTGCCGATACCACCATAATCATATAGTCGCTGAGAATTAGTTAGACAGTCATTTCTTAAAGTATCGATAGAGATTAGATAGATATGCTGATACATGGATTTACCAGTAACCCAACTGGCGTAGCCGTTTCATTGTCTTTTCTTTGGTCGCTTCCCGGCCGGCTCTTTCCGGGGCCTTTGGATCATCCACCGGTTTAGTAAACGGCGCTTCCCCTAACGATTTATAACCTTTATCGTAAAGAGCTACATATGGGACTTGATACAGCCTGATATATTTCCAGATGTCATCTAAAGTAAAATCTAAGATTGGATGGACTCGGGTATGGGTTTTTCGGGGTGAAAACGCTATTTCCTGAGATCTGGATTCATGTTCGTCGTGCCGGATGCCGGCCAAAAAAGCGTCAATCTTAAACTTATTGATCGCATAATTAATGGCATTAATTTTGGCGATCCGCATCACTTCCATCTTTGCCTCGGTATCTTTAGCCGTCTTAAAAGCCGTTAAGTCCTGATCCAAGTGTTTCACCCACTTCAAGTTTAAATCCCATTCTTTTTCATATTTTCTAATAAAATCATAAATTTCCGGGAATTCCAGGGTTGAATCGTTAAACATCACTTTAAACGGTACCTGACCGTCAAAAACTTCTCTCACCATATGGAGGATCACCGTCGAATCTTTGCCCCCCGTCCACGCCACGGCAATATTCTTATGTGGCCACATTTTTGCCGCATCTTTGATGATTTTTCTGGCCTGATCAACTTTTTCCTTTAATAGGCTAGCCATAGTATTCCTCTTATTTCCCACTATAATGCTTGATCTATCTAGCTGACAACCATTGCTTCACTCTTTTGTCCGGTCCGATAAATCCACTTTTTCTTAAACTGGCTTACCTCCGCCTCCACCCTTTCGTACTCTCGCTTATAAAAATCCCGGTGTCGTTAAGCTTTAGCTTTCGGCCGGCAGCTGCTGGGGTGCCGGGAATCAAATACGGTGCGTGTTTATTGATCAGAGTTGGTTTATTAAGTCTCAAGCCGGGGAGGGGAGTCCACATCGTCATTTTTTGTTAACTCAAAAACCTCATGGTTAAATGCCTTTAATATTGGCAACTCACTTGAGCCTCAATAATAATTCCAAAGTCTTTCATACCTTGCCATAGACAAACAAAGCTTCTTTCATTAACTGGATAGTCTCCTCCAGTAATTTTTCTTTAATCCAAGTTTTTTGGTCCTCGTTCACCAACTCACCCAAACCAGACAGTAGGTTTATACCCCGCTTGTCCTTCAAGATTTCTATCACCTTCTCAATTTGTTGGGGTATCGTTAAACCGGTATAATCCCTGATCACCCCAGCTTCAATTTCCCATTGGTTTTTGGCAAAATAATTGACATCAAACACATCTCGATTGGCAAACCTGCTTCTTTGAGTCAAGGCGGTCAATTTGGCAGCATACATGCTTGATTTCTGGATTACTCGCAAGGATATTCCCAACATTTCCGCCAGGTTGTATTGGCTTGCCTGTTGCCGTTTGGATATTTCCACTTTTATATTATGGTCTTTTTCACCGTACGATAAAAAGAAGAAAAGCGTATATTTCTTGCTGTATTGGTCTTTGACTTCATAATCACCAAATAGTTTTTCTAAAGCTTTAGTCAATTTCGATTCCTTCGTTTCGGTGACCAAATCAAAATCCAAATCTACCGAAAATCTCGGCAAGCCGTAAAGCATGTAGGCTGCCGTCCCCCCCTTAAAGCCTAAAGCTGTACCGGCTACCGGATCGGTGTATATTCGCTTAATGATTCTAGCTAAATGCATCCGGTGCATTTGGACGTTAAGCATATTTTCTTATTTCCTTGGCTTTATTCAAAACTGTTTGGCTTTCGTATATTTTGGCCATCTTCCCTAATAATTTCCAGTTTACTTGACGTAGATTATCGAAATAGAAGTTTGGGTTAAGGTAAAGCGAGTCCAAAATTGCCCGCTCCGGTGTGGCTTTTGCCAGATTTGCCTCTTGGATAATTCCGAAAGGATTTACCAAAATAGCTGGTTTTAATTTTTTAAAGACGATTTTAGTTGCCCTAATTGTTATTTCCCGGCTGATATAACTAGCCACAAATATTCGCTCGTAATTTTGAAAAATTACTCCGGCTTCTCTTAAAACGGTTTCAAAGCTAAGATAAGCCGGCGTATATATACTGGCAGCTAATTCCCAAGGGTTATAGCTATCATCTAAAGCATACATACCCTTGGTGATTCTGATTAAGTCACCTTTGGAAACGTAGTATTGAATCCTGCTTTTTAACAGGTCTTTATTTGAAATACTCCACAATAGCCTCAGGTCGTTGGCAGAAAAAATGGTTTTGTTAGTTTTATGCAGTATATTAATGACGTTACTCATACCGGCCTAAATTATGTGAACTGAAGGTAAGGATAATTCTTACCATGAGTTCATAATAGCAACCTAGATTATTCTCGACAAGCGTCAATTTTCACTTTTTCGATCGATTTAACCACTGACTTTTGATTCCCTGCCCGATCATATAAATCCGTTTATGCTTAAACATTTTTACCTCCTTATCTACCCGTTCAAACTCCTCACGGTAAAAATCCCGGTCTTTTTGTAGCCACCAGCGGTCCCAGTCGGTAACCCTGGGGATTCTGCCGGTTACTAAACCAATGCCGGTATCGTCCAGCTCCAGTTTCCGACTTGTAGCTTTGGCTATTCCCGGCATCGGGTAGGGTGATAACTGGTCGATTAAGGTGGTTCTGATTAGGCTCAAACCGGGAAGGGGAATCATCAGCGCCAAAATGTTGCCGTAACCTTCGTGGCCAAAAGCGGCTAGGGCTTGCCGGTGGGCAGTTTTAACCTCAAGTGGTACCAGTTCAGCCTGGTCCTCACTCACTGCCCAAAGTCGGTAGTCAAGCTTTTGTAACCAAGTTAGTAGTTCTCCCTTACCCCGGCCGGCTAGTCTTTGGCTTTCCGGGTGGTACTCAAACAAGATGGCCGGGTGGTCCCGCTTGATGACTTCAGTACCACCCTGTAAAGTTGGTAATTCGTGGCCTTCCACATCGATTTTAATAAAGCCCACCTGTTGATTACCGGCCAGGGTATTAATGGTTTTGGTTTGCACTTTTTCAGTTTTTAACGTCGGTCCGGTCGGGTGGGGATTAAACGACGATGAATCAGAAGCCACCGACACCCGCATTTCCCGCTCTCCGGTTTGATCAGAGACGGCCGCTTGGACTACTTGGATCGGTTTAAAGCTATTGGCTATAATATTTTTTTTCAAGACTTGGGTATTGGAGCCAATCGGCTCTACTGCCATGATTGGCTGCGGTCCGCGGCTGGCCAGCAGTAAACTGTAGTAACCGTAATGGGCCCCTAGATCCATGATCAAAGCTTTTGTCGGCAGACGCTTTTGCATGGCTAAGACTAAGCGGCTGGAAACCGGTTCGTACAACCGGTCGGCATATAGCTTGACAAACCGCCTGGTCACCCAGAAATCAAAACCCCAAATAATCAATTTGGTTAAATGATCCACTTCATAGTCTGCTTGGTAATCGTTGTTAATCATGGCCTTATCATAATCCTTCGCTACTCCCCGCTTTCTTTCATTTTTCAGTATATAATAGTTCATATACCCGTCCCTCAAGATTTTCAAGCCTTTTTACCCAGCTCCCCCGTTTCCAATCTGGATCCGCAGCGGGACAAATGGTATATCCTCGAATCGCTCTTAAAAAATGCTAGCCTTGAAGCCTGGCAGTGGATGCTTAAAACTTATCGAGACGAAGATATTATTCACATGGTTAAGACCAGTCGCATTCTTATACCCAAAGACGTCATGATATGGTGTCATTACTTTCATATTCCCTCAAGCGAGGTGAAATGTTTACAGCCAAAGTCCCCCTCCACACCCAAGAGCTCATGGCCTTACTAGCGCCATTATTGCCTCCCAAAACTTATTTAGCTGGGGGGACCGCCCTTTGCCTCCATTTGGACCATCGATCATCATTTGATATAGACTTGTACACTCCTCATCACTTTGATGAAAAAAAGTATCTTAAGCTGTGGCGTACCTCCTTGCCCGAATTTGAAGTTCTATATACTAGTGAGCAAACTATTGGTGGTAAGGTCACTAATGGGGAGATTAACCTCTTTTATTTTGAGTACCCCCTCCTTGAAACTCCTTCACAGTTTAATGGCATACCTATCGCCTCAATTGCCGATATCGGAGCGATGAAAATTGAAGCTATTGCCAGCCGAGGTTTAAAGCGGGATTTTTTTGATTTATATATCATCTGTCAACAGCGCTAAAAACCACTGTCGCATTGGCTGAAATTAGCCCAAAAGAAATTTTCATATCAAAATTCGTATGTACCGAATATCATCAAATCCCTGACTTACTTTACCGATGCCGAAACCAAGTCTGAACGGGCAAATATTATTGACTCTCAGTGGCTTCAAGTTAAACGGTTCTTTGAGCAACAATCAGCTGGTTTGGTCAAAGAATTTTTACAGCCATAGTGCCAACAGTAAATTCCCTACCGTAAACACCCAAAAGCTTTGTTGGCCTAGGTAAGCCAAGGCTAATAATCCTTTCGGCCAGTGCTTGGGCTTGAGACCAACAAAGCCCACCGCAAGTAAGGCCATGAGCGATAGTCTGATAACAAATTGTTGGTTCGGGTAGATATCGAGACTGTTTAACCAATATCGACCCGGAGCGTATAAAGCTATTACCCCCCAGGCTAAGTTAATCATCGGTCGGGTTAATCGACCTCGCTGTTTTAACTCCATTATTAGGGCTCCGGTCCCATAGACCGCGATCACGGGTAGTAGGGGGGTGGTGTTTAACCAATAGTCAAAACCTAAATTCCGGATTAGCCCCGGTAATTTGGCTGTTTCCATCAGTAATCTGGCTGTGGTCATCATCATGATGACGATCAAACCGCTGGCATAAGATCGGTTAACTTTGGCCGTTAACCACCAATACAGCGGCGCGACTAAATAAACTCCGGCTAATACGCAGTAGATCGACAACCATTGACCACCACTTAAACCCAACTCCTGGAGAACGAGGTAATAAATTAAATAAGTGATGATTAATATCCCCGCCCGCCGCCATTCCCGCCTGATGCAGTCTCTCAGTTTAAATGGCTGCCGGCCGTATGCCCCATAACCCATCATGCCCGCAATCCCCCCAAAAACCACTCCGATTGAGGCATAACCGGAGAAAAAGTCACCCCAGGCAATTAAGTCAGGTTCAGGCTTTATTTGAGTCATGTGGATAATCAGAGCTGTCACCACCACCAGACCTCGCCAGACATCAATCCCGACCCAGCGTTTGCTGGCCTCATAAACCGGAAGCTTCATACTTTTGGCCAGTTGATTTTAATGGCTCGCACCTCAGTAGTTCGGTATAGCCCATAGGCCAAAGCCAAGGTTAGGGGGAGGCACAAGCCTAAAATTAAAATTAAGATTAGGGGATAGGGCAGCCAGGGTGAGGCCGCCACTAAGATAAAACTGGCTAAAGTGTTAATAATTAACAAGTGGACTATATAGAGGGAATAGGAAATTCTACCTAAACCTATCCAAATTGACTGGCTGAGCATATTTTGCAGCCGTGGTGAACCCATGAGTAATATTAAAAGGAGCGTCGCCCCTAAGGCTGGATAAAACATCGCTTGGTTAGCCAAGTTAACTTGGGGTAAAAAATCATACCACGAGCCAGCCATCAAGGTCTTGTCGGTCCAGGACGGATAAGTCCCAAAATAGATAAAACCTAAAAATAAGCCAATTTGCCAACTTTTAGACCAGCTTATTTTGGACTTTAGACTGACTCTTTCAGCCAAAATTACTCCGATTAACAGCGAAAAATACCAGGTTTTTATCAATAAAATTAAACTGATGCCGTAAATCAACCAGCGCCAGCGCGGTTGCCAAGCAGCCAGCGCTAAAACCGCCATCAAGAGAAAAGAACCTAAGAAGAAAAAGGGGACCACCCACAGCGACGAGTTGTAAACCGTTTCCATGGGGATAATCTTGAAGTACACTTCAACCAACGACTGCTTCAGCATGATTAAAAAATTAGGTTCAAAGCGCCACATCGTCCCTAACCAAAACCAAGATCTCGAAATCTCGGCCGCTTTCTGGTTAAAGGCTAAATTTAGTTTCAAAGCCAACCAAATTAGTCCACCGGTGGCTACAACTGGTCCCACTAGTCTAAAATAGCGATTTATGCTTGATCTAATCAGGTGTTGTCGCCGCCGCCCCATCTGGATAAAAGTCCAAGTCATCACCCATCCCGAGAGGATTAAAAAGACGAACAACCACACGATCCCGGCCAGAGGTAGTTTCAGCGGGGTGTTGTACAGCCACAGTTCCCCTGATCCTGGCAAATGATAGGTCCCGGCAGCCTTGGAGAAAACCCCTGGCAGAAAAGCTAAAGCATAATGGTGCAGAATAATTAACATCGCCGCTAAACCTCTTAGACCGTCTAAATATTTGATTCTTTCTTGCGCCATAATTTAACTGTCAGTCTTGATAAAACCCGAAAAATTTCGGCCGCGTTCGATAATAAACTGGGGTAAGGTGGTTGGTTTAATGAACCGTTTCGGGTGTTTTAATGTCAATCGCCACCAATTGATTAAATCCAATCTGGCTTTAAACCGTTTATTCATCCTTCTGGAAGTAGTTAAGCGTTGATGAGTCATGCGAATCTCAGTCACCACTCCAAAGTGATAACCGGCCTGTTTTAAGCGTAAACAAAAATCCACATCTTCAAGGTAGGCAAAAAAATGCTCATCAAAACCACCCATTTGTCTAAACACCTTGGTGTTTATTAATAAACAGGCCGCCGTCAATCCATCCAAACCCGCCTCGCTCTGGTTTTTTGGATCAAAATTCAGTTCGACTTTACCCCTGGGTAAAACTCGGTAACCTATGTTTTCAATCTGCCCGCTGAGATTAACTAAAACCGGAGCGGCAGCGATCCAATCATGCTTTAGTGAATCGCTGATTAATTGATTGGCTGAAGACCGAGTTATCCCGCTGACATCGTCATTTAAAATTAATAACCACTCGGTCTTGACCTGCTGGGCTCCCAGATTAATCGCGGCGGCAAAGCCAAGATTCTGTGTTTGTGGCAAATAAATCAGCCGGTTTTGCTTAAGAAATTTCTCCTTGGCTGCTGTCGGCTGGTTATCGATCACCACTACCGGCATTGCCATGACCTTTAACTCTTTGGCCAATTTATATAAACCCTGGGTGTTATTCAGGGTGGGAATGATAGCCGTGATTGAAATGGTTGCCATATTGTTCGGTCAGTAAGCGGCGGTACTCCTTCAACGCTTCCGTCATCGGTCCGCTAAAGGCCAAGCTTCCCTGCCAGATGACCAGACCCCGGGTACAAAATGACTCTAATAGGTCGCTGGCATGGGAGACAATCACCATCGTTTTCTCCTGGTTTTTAAACTGGTTCATGGCTCTTAAACATTTGGCTTGGAAGGGGGCATCACCCACGGCTAGGATTTCATCAATCAAGAGTATATCCGGATCGACATGGATGGCCACCGAAAATCCCAGACGCATATACATGCCTGAGGAGTAGTGTTTGATTGGGGTGTCGATAAATTCGACCAATTCGGCGAAGTCAATGATTTCCTTGAGGCGTCGGTCAATTTCTTTGATTTTTAAACCCAAAATTGAACCGTTGATATAAATATTTTCCCGACCGGTTAATTCGGCGTGAAAGCCGGCACCCAATTCAATCAGGGGGGCAATCCGGCCTTTCACCGTCACTAACCCGGTGGTTGGTTCGGTGACCCCGGCGATTAATTTTAATAAGGTCGATTTACCGCTGCCGTTGGGGCCTAAAACCCCAACCACTTCCCCCGGTTCCACTGCTAAAGAGATATCTTTCAAAGCCCAAAACTGCTCGGCTCTTTTAAACCTGGCCACTTCAATTAAGGCTTCTTTAAGGAGCTTTTTACCTTTGGTGTATTGTTTACTCACTTGGTCAAATTTAATCGCTGTCATACCCCGTTTAAATGACGTCGGCGAATACCGCTTGCCGTTTCTGAAAATAGCGCCAGCCGATAATGAATACCCCGGCGGTCACCAGAATGGCATAACCAAACGACTCCCACGGTGGGGCAACCCCATAGAGTAGGGTATTGCGGTAGGCATTGATGATCCCGACCATGGGATTTAAGTTATAAACCATCCTCCAAGTTTCGGGTACGTATTCTGGCGGGTAGATCACTGGTGATAAATACATCCAAATCATTAAGAACACTTCTAATAAATTTTCTACATCTCGATAAAAGACGTTTAGAGCCGATAAAATCAGCGATACTCCTAAAGTCATCACCATCTGGACCAAGAAAATTAACGGTAGCCAGATGATCGTCCAATAAATCGGCTGACCCATCGTTAGCATTAAAGCCAACAACACCGCTGTTGACAAACCCAGATCTACTAACTTGACTAATATAGCTGAGATCGGGAAAATCACCCGGGGCATTTTGATTTTGGTGATCAACGCCGCGTTGGCGATTAACGAGCTGGTGGCCGCTGAGACGGCATTGGCGGTATATGTCCATGGCACTAACGCGGTAAACAAAAACAATGAATAGGGAATCTCTCCGGTATTAATTTTAAAGAAATACTTAAAAACTATACTTAACGTGGTTAACTTCAGTAAGGGGGCCAGGACCACCCAGGCATATCCCAGGATTGACTGTTTATAACGCGCTTTGATTTCGCGTTGGGTTAACTGCTGGATCAATTCCCCCCACTGATTGACTAGGGGGATAAAGCCGAAAATCATCCTTTTTATTATACCGGTAACCCGGCTTTAAGTTACAATGAGCCTATGTCTGTCACCAGTTGGCTTAATTCTACCGGGGTGCGTCAATCGGCTATCTTAACCGGCGGCAACGTTGTCTCCACTTTTATTTCCGCTCTAGCCTTAATTCTTTTAAGTCGGATTCTCGGACCGGCTGCCTATGGCGCTTTTTCAGTGGCTTTTGCCCTCTCCATGTTGACTACCAAAATTTTTGATTTTGGCCTCAACTTAAGTCTTCAAAAATATCTTTCCCAAGCCGCCGGTCACTCCCGCCTTAAAGTTCACCAGCTGGTAACCTATGGCTTTAGAATCAAACTGCTTGGTTCCGGAGCTATTCTCCTCGCTGCTTTCGGTCTAACCGTCCCCTTAAGTCATGCTTTACACCTCTCTGATCAATTGGCCATAATCTTTTTAGGTATCGCTTTGGGCTTGATCATTTATTGGTTTGATTTTGTGGCTTACCTCTTTCAAAGCCTGTCCGCTTTCAGCTTAACGGCGGTTTTAGCCATGGTTCAAGCGGCCACCAAACTCCTGGTGATTTTAAGTTTGATCCTTGCTGGGGTGACATCGGCCGCGATCACTTATTTAGCCTATGGTTTGGCACCCCTCACCGGTTTGGGTTTGGGTTTAATTAAACTTAAAGACCGCTGGCATTGGCAACCAGGACTTTCGTCCCCGGCTCGATCGGCTTTATGGCGCCTGACCCGCTATACCGCCATGCTAACCATTGCCCAAGCCCTGACCGATTATCTCGATATCATTCTGGTCCAGAATTTAACTGACCAATACCAAACCGGTCTCTATGCCGCCGCTGCCCGTATCGGTTTGCTCTTAGCGGTGGTGGCTTTTTCTATCAACAGCGTCATGAATACCCGCGCCGCTAAATATACCGATCCCCAGGTCTTGCGCCGTTATCAAAAGAAAGCCTTAAGCTTTGCCGGGTTCAGTCTCTTCAGTTTAGTGATTTTATTACCCTTGTCGCCGTGGCTCCTTTATCTGACGGCTGGCCCGGCCTATTTGTTAGCCGATCCGGCTTTAAAATATCTCTTGACTGCCGGCGTGGTCATGATTGCCACCGCCCCCTTGGCCGCTGTTTTTTATGGTCTGGATTTTCCCCTTTACTTTGCCCTGGTCGGGGTGACTCAGGTAGTGGTCTTGGTCGGCTTCAGTTGGTACTTAATTCCCGTCTGGGGGATCGTCGGCGCTGGTCAAGCCCGGCTCTTGATGCGCGTTGTCGTTTTAGGCGTCACCTTGCTCTGTTTAGCCTGGGTTCGCCGCCCGGCTTTTCGCTATGTCAACACCTAAAATTCACCTTACCTCAAACTGGCTTTTTAGTCTCGGCTGTTTAACTATTTTGAGTTTGTTTTTGGCCTTAAGGCTCTACCGTTTGCCTCAAAGCCTGTTGTTTTTTAACGATATGGGCCGGGACTTTTTGGAACTGTACGAGTGGCAGACCACCGGTTTACCACCGCTCCTAGGCCCCCAAACCTCGGTTATCTCTTTTAATCAAAGTGCTGTCTATTTTTATCTATTGTATCCATTTTATCGCTTAACTGGAGCTTCCGACTTAGCTAGCGTTTACGCCCTCCTCACCACCGCGGTAGTCGTTTTTTTTATCGGTGTTATCTATGCCTTCAACCACCCGTTGGAACGTCGGCGGTTCTTAGTCACCGCCTTTATCCTCGTCATTCATCCGCTCGTAGTTACCCAGAACCGTTTTATCTGGAATCCCTCGTTTGTCCCATATTTTTTGACCGCTGCCTTATTCGTTTATCCCCGCTTACTCCATCCAAGACCACCCCGGGGTTTGATTCATTGGTATGCTGCTCTGGTGACGTTGGCAGTTAGCTTTAATTATTCAGCTTTACCCGTTGTTTTAGCTTCAGTCCTCTATGGTTGCTGGATTTGGCGTCGTTCGGCCGGTAAAATTTTGGGTTGGCTAGCTGCCTATGTCCTGCTCTGGAATCTACCCACCCTCCTCTTTGAAATAAGACATCAGTTTGCTCTCAGTTATTTGTTTCTTATCGGTCAGCGTACCGGTCTGGTTAGTCAAAGCGCTCTAACCAAATTATCCGCCCTCTTCACTTACTTAGGTGCCGCTCCCTCTCTCGCAGTTTGGTTGATCGGTGTCTTGCTCTTAGTTTGTATATTTTTTACTTGGCGCTTCCCGGCTGCTAGTCCGGTTCGAACCTACCTCGTCCTCTTAATTATCGCCCTGGTTATCACCATTTTATTACCAGTGGCTGTCGAAGCCCATTATCTTTTCGGTTTTATCAGCCTTTTGAGCCTGCTCATTGCCAACCTGCCGCTGCCGGTTGCTGCAGTAATCACTCTGGTTTTAGCTTTGACCTGGTTGCGTCCGCCTTTATTTACCGGCTATTTTAAACCGGTGGTGCGAACTTTAGCTGATCTAAATCGCTGCTACCAAACCTTTTGTGCCACCCACCAACAACCGCTTTATGTCTCGATGCAATCAGGCTTATTACCTTACCACAATGCCCCGGAGCATCGTTATTTTATGCTAAAAGCCGGTTGCCAAGCCTTAAATATTGCTCAACATCAAGACCAAGCTCAAACCATGGTGGTCGTGGCTGATGATTCGACCTATGAACACGGCCAAACCGCTTACCACGAACTGACCCTCTTTGGCCCCTCCCGAGAAGTCGAAGTCTTTACTTGCCAAGACAACTTACGCCTTCATCTCTTGGAAAAACTATGACCAAAACTTTACTGATATTACTTTTATTAGCTTGCCTCCTCCGTTTACCTTTACTCAACGGTTCCTTTTGGCTGGATGAAGCCGCTGAAGCCTTAGCCGGTCAGCAGCCGCTGGCTCAACTCCTCCTCATGCGTGGCGATTTCCACCCGCCCCTGCACTATGTTCCGGTCCACTTCTTCCTCTTAGTTAGCCGGGCGGAATGGTGGTTAAGGCTGACTTCGCTCCTCCCGGCCTTAATGACCCTCTTCTTAACGGTTAAACTGAGCCAGACTTTACTTAAACCGGCTCTGGCTGGGGCGGTCGGCCTCTATTTGGCTACCTCTCAATTCCACCTCTATTACTCCCAAGAACTTCGGCCTTATAGTCTGGCGGCTATGTGGGGTATTTTAAGTCTCTTTTATCTTTGGCTTTGGCTTAAGTCTCGGCTCTCAATCTGGCCTTTAGTCCTGATTAACCTCGCCGGTTTGTTTACCGTTTACACCTTTGTTTTTTGTCTGATTGGTCAAATCGTCTATGTTTTCATGGTCAATCGGGATCGTTTAAAAGCCTATTATGGTCACCTTCTTGCAGTCGGCCTCGGCTCCAGTTGGTGGTGGTTATTCTGGTTACCCCAATGGCAAGCCGGCTTTAAGTTGCGCCAGCTTTTACCCGGCTGGGATCAGGTCGTTAGCCCGCCGTGGCTTAAAGCCCTGCCTTTAACCCTGGAAAAATTATTTTTAGGCACCCTCCCGGTCCCCGATGCCCTCTTCGGTTTTGGTCTGGTTGCCGGCTTAACGATCGGTCTATTCCTGGCTGTCTTAACCACTTGGTTTCAACCCAGACTGCGTCCTTTACTGGCCTATTTTTTAACTGTTTTATTGACGGCTTTTATCGTCACTCCCTTTGTTCCCCTTTTAGATCCCAAACGCCTCTTATTTCTCTTACCGGTCTTAGCCATCCTCTTAATCGGCGCTTTGAGTCAATGGTCTCGGTTCAAATTTTTCTTTGGTGGTCTGCTTCTCCTCAATTGTCTGGTCATCGGTTTGTATTGGCTCAAACCCGAGTATCAGCGGGAACCGTGGCGGGC
>MHDC01000004.1:34285-85174 GCA_001803415.1 Microgenomates group bacterium RBG_16_45_19
TTTGCCTTTCCCACTCCCTTTGCCCCCTGGGTTTGGTACCAGACTCGGTCTTTACCCACCGTCACCACCGGTTTCCTGGTTACTAACGATCTCACCGACCTTGACTCTCAATTAGAACCGCTCCTTAAAGTTCCCGCCGTCTATGCTCTGGATTACTTGATGGATTTAACCGATCCCCAACAGTTGATCTATACCTGGCTTGATCAGGCTGGTTTTCATCAAGGTTCTGCCCGGTCTTATTCTCAACTCGGTCAAGTCCGCCTGTTTGTCAAAAATGAATCTTTTGCCCGAGATATGCCATAATGGCCTAATATGCGTCTTGCCCTTGATGTTTCCAGTTTACCGTATGGCACCGGTGTCTCCCGGTATACCCAAAATTTACTCTCGGCCTTAATGGCTTACTCACCTCAAGATTCTTGGTTAGCTTACGGCAGTTCCCTGCGCCAATTTCGCTCGCTCAAACGGCAAGTCGACAAGTTACCTCCCGCTCTCAAAACCGCCCTCTACCCGCTCCCGCCGCTTCTGGTCGCCAATTTCTTTTACCTGACTAATTTGCCCTTGACTCGTTTGCTTGGGCCCATCGATTTGATCCACGCCTGGGATTGGTACACCCCTAATCCCGGTCGGGCTGCCTTGGTCAGCACCGTTCACGATCTGGCCCTGTTCAAAACTGAGGTCGTAGCTCACTCGCAAATTCGGCGCTATCATCGGCTCAGCTTGGAACGGCTAATTAAGTTTAAAGCCTGGTTTATTACTGTCTCGACTACCACCAAGCAGGATTTAATCGACCTCTTTGCCATCGACCCTGAGCGCATCACCGTTATCCCCGAAGCTTTACCTAAGGAGCGGCAAGTGACTGTCACCGCCGCCACCGCCACCGCCGTCCTCACCCAATACCGGTTAACCAAACCCTATTTTCTCTTTGTCGGTAGCCTCGAACCCCGGAAAAACCTGACTCGTCAAATCGATGCCTGGAAGCACTTTCAGAAAGACTACGACCTGGTGATTGTGGGTGCTCAAGGTTGGCAAGCGGTTCCGACCCAACCTGGTCTCCACTACCTTTCGGCTGTTAATGACCACGAGTTAGCTTGCCTCTATCGCACGGCCCAGTTGTTACTTTATGTTTCCCTTTATGAAGGTTTCGGTTTACCTATTCTCGAAGCCTTCTTTTATCAATTGCCGGTGGTCACCGGCAACTTGTCCAGTATGCCTGAAGTGGGCGGGGACGCGGTTGTCCTCTGCCAACCCCAGTCTGTCGCTTCCATCATTCAAGGCATTGGCCAAGCCTTACTCCATCGCCCCGCTCTTATTACCCGCGGCCAAGCTCGACTAGAACTTTTTTCCTGGGACCAAATCGCCGCCCAGACTTACGCAGTCTATCAACAAGCCATGGCCGCAAACAATTAATCTATGCTAATCGGGATTGACGGTAATGAAGCCAACGTGCCTCAACGGGTGGGGAGTAATTTCTATGCCTATGAAATTATTCATGCCCTATCCCGTTTAAATAGCCAGTATCAGTACCTGATTTATCTCAAGCGTCCACCTTTACCCGATTTACCCCCCTCCAATTTAGGGTGGCATTATCGGGTCTTGCGACCGGGTCGACTTTGGACTCAGTGGCGCCTGCCCTTGGATCTTTATCTTTATCCGCGCCGACTTCAGCTCTTTTATACACCCGGACATTATGCCCCTCGGTCGGCCCCGGTTCCCACCTTGGTGACCATTCTCGATTTGGCTTTTCTTCATTATCCGTCCTTGTTTTTAAAAACCAAACGGGGCGTGGCCCAACTTAAAACTTGGACCGAATACTCGGTCCAACAGGCAGCCTATGTCTTTACTATTTCTCAACATACCCAAACCGATGTCATCACCACTTACCATAAACCTATAAATCAAGTCGGTGTGGCTTACCCCGGTATCGATTTGGCTCATTTTCGCCCACCTGACGCTGCCGCCGTTAAAACCGTCTGCCGCCGCTATCACCTCCAGCCACCTTACTTATTGTCGGTCGGCACCTTGCAACCCCGAAAAAATCTGACTCGACTCCACTCGGCTTTCCTCAGTCTGCCGCCCAAAGGTCGGCGTTTAAACTGGGTCATTGTCGGTAAACTGGGTTGGCTGATGGCCGATTTTAATCAAGAGCTGGCCCGTTCTCCTAAAAAAAGTCAGATTCAACGCTTAGGTTACGTTCCCAATCAAGACTTGCCTGCTTTATATGCCGGCTCCGCCGCCACCCTGGCTGTGGGTATTGATGAGGGTTTTGGTTTACCTCCGGCTGAAGCTTTAGCCTGTGCCGCTCTGGTGGTCGTCAGTCGCAGTGGCGCTTTGCCGGAAGTGGTTGGGTCGGCCGGTTTTTACGTCGATCCCTATTCTGTTACCAGTATCCGCCACGGTATAATGGCGGCAGTCAGTCAATCCCCATCGGCCAAAGCCGCCCGCCATCGATTGGGGATTAACCACGTCAAGAAATTTAATTGGGACCAGACTGCTAAAGTCATCGAGGCCAAATTTCATGAACTCACCCTTTAAAGACCGCCAAGGCAGACCCCTTTCCTATCCCGCTGCCCTCAGTAGAATTAGCTGTCGCTTAGTTAATTATTGGTTGGATTTTAAAGTCTGGTTACTCTGGCTTCTGGGTTATTTTCCCTCTCACTTGGTCCGTCGCGCTCTTTTTACTCTGGCCGGTGTCCGTTTCGGCCGGCATACCACCATTCACATCGGCGCTCGTTTTTACCAACCCAAAAATATCCAGATCGGTACCGGCACCATCATTGGTGATCACGCCACTTTAGATGGCCGGGCTCCATTAACTATTGGCAATCATGTCGCCATCGCTTCCCAAGTCATGATTTTTAACTCCCAGCACGACCTTAACTCACCCACTTTTGACCCCATCGACCAACCGGTCACTATCGCTGATTACGTCTTTATTGGTCCTCGGGTCATTATTCTGCCCGGAGTCACCATCGGGCGGGGAGCGGTCGTTGCCGCCGGAGCGGTCGTCACTCAAGACGTCCCGGCCTCAGCCGTGGTCGCTGGCGTCCCAGCTAAACTGATTCAAACACGCTCCTTAACGGATTATCATTATCGCCTGGGTCGGGCTCGACTCTTCCAATAACTCTGATACCAAAAAACCGCCCCCTTGTTGCCAAGAAGGCGGTATTTTTATATCACCACCGACTAATCTTAGTGGCTGGCAAAATTCTCATTACGTGGTTGCTGTGGTCGAGCTTCATTGACGACGATATTCCTCCCGTCAAGATCTTTACCATTGCACATTTCAATGGCTTTTTGCGCCTCTTCCGGAGTGGACATTTCCACAAAACCGAAACCTTTGGAGCGACCGGTGTTGCGGTCGGTAATTACTTTAGCGGTAGACACCGTTCCGGCTTGAGCGAAGAAATCGCCCAAAGTCTGATCGGTGGTCGCCCAAGCTAAACTGCCGACAAATAATTTATTGGTCATGTTTTTCACCCCCCTTCATGGCATTATCGGGAACATGACCAGGGCAACACGCCACTCTTATCTTTAAGGAAATAATAAGAAGTACAGAACGCACACAGGTTCACGCTCATCCGTTTTTAACTGGTCGTATTATACTGCCTCCCCGGAATTGGCACAAGATGGTAGACTTTAAGTGATGGACCTCTCGATTATTATCGTTTCTTATAATACCAAAGCCCTCCTGACGGCCTGTTTAGAGACACTGCTTCTGTCGGCTAAAAGTGCCTCCGGTTTGCGCTGGGAGATCATCGTCATCGACAACGCCTCCGCCGACGGCTCACCGGCGATGGTCCAACGTCAATTTCCTGAAGTGATCCTGCTTCAGCAAGCGAATAATTTGGGCTTTGGCCGGGCTAATAACGTTGGGGCCGCTCAGGCTCAAGGCCATTATCTCCTCTTGATCAATTCGGATACCAAGGTACCCAAAAACTTTATTAATCAGTTTTGGCACCAAGCCCTTCAAACTAAAGCCCAGCTTTCCAGCTGCCGCCTGCTTTATCCCGATGGTCGGCTCCAGCCACAGGGTGGAGCTTTACCTAACCTTTTCAATCTCTTTTTTTGGCAGTTTTTTTTGGATGATTTACCTCTGATTCAGGTCTATTTCCCCGCTTATCAGCGTCGGTCCTTAAGCTATTTTCAAGCCGACCAAACTCCCGGTTGGGTGAGCGCCACGGCCTTGTTGATTCAGCGTCAATTATTCGACCGCTTAAACGGCTTTAATCCGGCGATCTTTCTCTATGGTGAAGATGTCGATCTCTGCTATCGTGCTCGGCAACTGTCAGTCCCGGTTTATTATTTTACCACGCCATCCTTGACCCACTTCGCTCACCAAAGCGGCTCCGCCGTTCAGGCAATTATTGGCGAGTACCGCTACCTTAAATATTTCTTTATCCAATACCGCTCACCCTGGCAGTGGCCTCTGGCTAAAGTCATTTTAAAGAGCGGCGCTCGCTTGCGCCAGGGTTTATTTGGTAAGATACTAAAGCAGTATGCCAAAGCCGACGCCTATCGCCAAGCTTATCGCCTGGTATGACCGCCATTTTTTGGCTTTAATCGCGATCGTCCTGATCATTTTTATCCCCCTTTTTCCTAAATTGCCTCTCTTTGACCTTTTACCTGGCTACATTGTCCGAGTCCGGACCGAAGATTTTCTTATTGCATTAGCGATTTTAGTCTGGTTCATCCAATTTTTCCGGGGTCAAATTAAACTTCACCCTTTAATCACCCGTCTGATTGGACTTTATTTAATCATCGGCTTCCTGTCCTGTCTCTCGGCCATGTTTATCACCAAAACCGTACCCTTAGAATGGCTTCATGTCGGCAAGCTTTATCTTCATTATTTGCGTCGGCTGGAATACTTCTCCCTCTTTTTCATTTTCTATTCCGGGATAAAAACGGCTCTACACGCCAAACTGCTTATCTACTGTTTGGTGGGCGTTATGCTCGGTGTGGCCGTCTATGGTTACGGTCAAAAATATTTTTATTGGCCGGTTTATTCCACCATGAATCGGGAATTTTCCAAAGGCTGGCGCCTCTATTTAACCGAACATGCTCGAGTCCCGTCAACCTTTGGCGGTCATTATGATGCTGCTGCCTTTACCCTGATCGCCATCACCATCATTTTGGCTGTCTGTTTGCTCACCCCCAAGCTCTGGTTGCGCCTGGTGAGTGGGGTAGCTTTCTTAGGTGGTCTTTGGCTTCTCATCCTGACTGCTTCCCGCACCAGTTTCTTAGGTTACCTGGCTAGTCTAACGGTTCTGATGCTTTTCCTTGCCTGGATAAAATCCTGGTGGTGGGCTTTGGGCCGCTGGTTATTAGTGCTGGGTTTGAGTTTAAGTTTAATGCTGACTTTTGGTGATTTATCGCAACGGTTCAGTCAACTGCTCGGTTTAAATCGATTGAAAGAAAAATATGCTCAACTGGCCTTGGCTCCCAAAGTACCCAGCCCCGCCGGTGACTTGGATTTAAGTGTCGCTTCGTTATCAGACCGACCTCCTCAGCCTTACCCTCGGGGTTTGCCGGCTGACGTTTACGAAGACATCCCCGACAAACAGCTTTTAATTGATGCTGACGGTCGAGCCCAGCTGATTGATATCCCTCGGACTTATTCCGAAAATGCCTATAAGTACGGCTTATCTGCGGCCATTCGTCTGGATGCGCTTTGGCCTCGGGCGGTGGCCGGTTTCTTACGCAACCCGCTTTTAGGTTCTGGTTATTCTACCCTCACCAAGGAATCGGTCGGCCAGTTCACCGAAGCCGAATCCACCGACAACGATTATTTGCGCAGTTTGGGCGAAACCGGTCTCTTAGGTTTTATCAGTTTTTTTGGGGTGATTCTGACCATTCTTTTTCTCCTTCTCAAAGCCTTAAAACAGCTTCAGGAACCGATCTTTTTAGCCTTTGTTCTCGGCTTTACCGCCGCCAGCCTCGGTCTTTTACTCAATGCCTTTTATATTGATGTCTTTGAAGCTTCCAAGGTGGCCACCATTTATTGGGCATTGGCCGGCCTGAGTTTGGCCATCTTATCCCTGTCGCTGGCTGACCAGCGTCAACCGCGCCCAAAGTCATGACTCGTCTCGATCGTCGGTATCATCAACTCTTGCTCATAATTCTCGGTTTGGCCTTACTCGGTCGGCTTTACCATTTGACTACCCCCTTAGCCGATTGGCATTCTTTCCGTCAAGCCGACACTGCTTCGGTCGCTCGTGAGTTTCTCAAGCAAGGTTTTGACTTGCGCCTCCCGCGTTATCATGATCTTTCCAGTTTGCAGTCCCGCTTACCCAATCCCCAAGGTTTACGCCTGGTTGAATTCCCCCTGATTAATGCATTGGTGGCATTAACTTACCCGTCGGTCCAAGCGCTGACTGCTTGGCCACTCCATGTTTGGTATCGTTTCGTTACCCTTCTCTTTTCTCTTGGTTCGATTATTTTCCTTTACTTGATCGGTCGGCAGCTGTTTAACCTTCGGGTTGGCCTCATCACCGCCGCTTTTATGGCTTTTTTGCCCTACAGTCTCTATTATTCCCGGACGATTTTACCGGAAATTCCCAGTGTTTGTTTAGCTTTGGCATGTCTTTACTTCGGCCTGTCCGTTCTTAAACGACCGCAGGCTTGGCGTTTTGGCCTCATTACCTTTACCGGTGCATTGGCCTTATTGCTTAAACCGACTAGTCTCTTTTTGCTCTTACCCCTGGCCGTCACGGCTGTCTTTAGTCTCCGCCGTCGCCCTCACTTAACCCCTGCCTGGTTTTTTTGTCTCTTGGCTATCACCTTGCCGCTCTATTTCTGGCGTCAATGGATCAGCTATTATCCCGAAGGCATACCCTACGCTGTTTGGCTCTATAACGGTAATGGCATCCGTCTGCGGCCGGCCTGGTTCCGTTGGCTTTTTTACGAACGGCTAACCAAACTGGTGCTTGGTTCTGGCCTCTTACCCCTGTTTCTCATCGGTCTATGGTCAGGCATCGTGGCTTGGCGCCGCTTACCTTCAGGTCTTACCTCCTGGTTTAACTTCAGTCTCGGCCTCGGCACGTTAGCTTATTTAATTGTTTTCGCCACCGGTAACGTCCAGCACGATTATTACCAAATTATCACTCTCCCGTTTGTCTGTCTGATTTTGGCTCATGGTTTGGACTTTATCCTGTCTACCGGCTCGCGTCCGCTCCGCTGGTTAGCCTTGGTTAGTCTCGGTCTCGGTTGGTTTCTGTCTTGGCGGTTGGTCAGTGGTTATTATCAGATTAATCATTGGTCCATTGTACATGCCGGCCAGACAGTTGATCGCTTAACCTCACCGGATGCCTTGGTCATTGCCCCCTATTTTGGTGATACCGCCTTTCTCTACCAAACTAACCGTCGGGGTTGGCCGTTGGGACGATTTATCGATGAAAAAATCACTGACGGTGCTGACTATTATGTAACGGTTAATCGTGATGAGGAAGCCAATGACCTCCGCCAACGCTACCCCCTAGTGGCCGAAACCGAAGAGTATCTTATTTTGCGTCTGCAACCTTAATTCGCCTGAGGGTTACCTTAAAACTAGTCCCTTGAGGTCTCCGCCGCTTCACCTCCATCACCCCGCCATTAGCTTTAACGATTTCCCCGGCGATGGCTAAACCCAAACCGCTGCCTTTGACCCCGGTACTTTGCCGACCGCGATAATACGGCTTAAAGATTAGACTTTGCTCCGCCTGACTAATTCCCGGTCCCGAATCGTCAACCACCAGGCTGACTTTGGTGGCCATCGGTTCCACTCTCAGTTTAATTAAACCGTGAACCGGGGTGTATTTAACCGCGTTGTCTAACAGAATCATGATGACCTGGAGTAATTGGTCAAAATTACCGGCCAGTCGCACCGGTTGTTTAAGCATCGGCCATTTAAGTTGTTGGTGTTTACTGACCGCTAACGGTTTAATGTATGCCTGGGCTTGATTTAATATTTGGTTCAGCTCAGTCACGGCTTTATCCGGTTTTAATATAGTGGTTTTAATCCTAGTTAAAATTAACACCTCTTCCACTATCCGGGTCATATGACTAATCTCCACCGAAAAATCATTAAGGAGCTTCGCCCAGGGTTTGGTCAGTGGTTTATGGGTGCGTTTAAACGCCTCCAATTGCAGTTGCATGGCCGTTAGCGGCGTCCGTAAGCCATGGGAGACATTGGCCGTGAAATCGGCTTGCGTTTGCATCATGGTTTGGATTGGTTTTAAGGTTTTGCCCGCTAGCCACCAGGCAATAATCCCGGAGCCAATCAATAAGCCGACATCAAAAATCAGGACTCGGTGTTTAAACCGTCGGTTGAATTCGGCATAAGTATCATTCAGTTCCACCAATTTGCCTTGATCTTGGCTGTAGGACTTCACCACCGTGTAAACCCTGACGTAAGCGGAGTCTTTAGCCTCGAACGTGAGGTAAGTAAAACCGGTGATTAATCCAGCCAGAATCACCAAGTACCACGCCGTTAACCTCAGCCTGGCTTGGATAAAGGGATCAGTGAGCGCCATACTGACTTTTGATTATGCCTAACCGGTAACCTCTCCCCTTAATCGTGTGCAGGAGCGGTGGACTGGATTTGAACGGTTTATCGATTTTGTGGCGTAAATAGCCAATATACACGTCAACCGTTTTTGATCCGGCCGGCAGCTTTTTGCCCCAGACTGCTTTTCGGACTGCTTCTTTAGTCACCACTTGATCCTGATGTTCGGCTAAATATTTGATCAGCTTGTATTCGGTCGCGGTTAAGTTGATTTCTTGACCCTGTCGTTTGACTAACCGGGTTAAAGTATCGATGCTCAAATCATCGCAGTAAAATTGGGTAACCACCTGTTGTTGTCGTCTAAAAACGGCTCTAATCCGGGCTAACAATTCTTTGACGGCAAACGGTTTAACCAGATAATCATCGGCGCCGGCATCTAAGCCCATGACCCGATCGGTGGTCGTGTCCCGGGCGGTCAGCATAATGATTGGAGTGTCGTTTCCGTCCCGCCGCCACTGCTGGCATAAAGAAATCCCATCCAACCCTGGTAAAGTTAAATCTAACAGCATCAGGTCAAACAGCCTTTGGTTAGCCTGAGCCAAACCGCTTGGACCATCAAAAGCTAAAGTGACTTGATAACCTTCATCGACTAAAATAGTTTTTAACGCCTGTGCCAACCTAATTTCATCTTCAATTATCAGGATTTTCATAATGATTTTCGATTTTCACCCCGGGGGTGCAGTGATCTAGACACCTCGGGAAATTATTGTTCAAAACATAAATGTTTAATGCTTTCTAAAGCTTGTTGGTAACTTGCCTGGTTTGAACAAAACTCGGCATAAGCTTCTCGGCTTGAAAATTGATCAAGTACAATTGCTGGTGAGACTATTGGCCAGGTCACTTGACCGGTTAAATAATCGCTTAATGAGGATGGTGGATACTGCTTTAGTTTATCAAAAGTATCAACCACAAAACTCGTCAAAGGATTTAAATGAATATAGCGCGATACATGCAGTAATTGTTCATTAGTTACAATCCTAACCGCTTTAAATCGGGGTAATAATAACGATCCCTTGCGCCCCTGTCTGATATTGTAATATCGGGTGAAACTGTTTTGAAAATTACTTATATATGTTTGAATACCTTGATCGACCATCTGTTCAACTAACAAGTGAAAATGGTTTGGCATTAAACAGAAAGCAATAATTTGGACATGACATGGTAATTTCTCAATTGACTCAAGTATTGAACGCCTTGTATCGTTATTAAGAGTTAAATATTGGGAGAGACGCATGCCCGGATCTATAAATTTATAGTAGTATAAAGTTAATAGGCCTCGATCAATATTCTTTTTATGAGAGAATATTGGAAAATGATCAATCGCTTGATTAAAAACATGGTAAACCTGCCCAGTGACCAATGGTTCGGTTCTAACAGGCATATAATTACCGATTATGGTCGGTTATTCATATTATGTCCAGTTTCGATAACCCGAGGTGTCTAGATCACTGCACCCCCGGGGTGAAAAAGTAAAATATGAATATTTTGATGCTCACCCCTTACTTGCCCTACCCCTTGTTATCTGGCGGTCAAATTCGCACCTTTAATTTATTAAAGAACCTCAAGGATAAACATTCCATTACCCTTTTTTCGCTCATCAAATCGGCCGACCGACCTTACTTGGAGGCTTTAAAACCCTATTGTCATAAACTAAAGGTTTTTCGCCGCTCCGACAAACCGTTTACGCCTCAGAATATGCTTAAGACCGGTTTATCCACTTACCCGCTGGTGGTGATCCGCAATTTAGTCCCAGAAACCGCCCAAGCGGTCAAGCAGGAATTGAAGTCGCGGCCGTACGATTTGATTCACGCCGAAACCTTTTATATGATGCCCAATTTACCCCGGACCACTATCCCCATCATTTTAGTCGAACAAACCATTGAGTATTTAGGTTATCAATCTTACGCTCAAAACTCTCGACGCTGGTATTTAAAACCGTTTTTTTCCCTGGATATTGCCAAAATTAAGCATTTGGAAAAGCATTATTGGCGGACTTGCAGTCGTTTAATTACCATGAGTCAAAGCGATCAAGAGTTTATTCAAACCGAGTGTCCCGATATTAAGCACATTGATGTCGTCGCCAATGGGGTAGATATTCCTTTTTTTACCGCCGTTCCCAAAAAATTACCGGCCGTCCCTACGATCCTCTTTGTCGGCACTTTTTCCTGGCTGCCCAACCGCCAAGCCACCATCTGGCTAGTAGAACACATCTGGCCACTGGTCAAACAGCGTTTACTTAAAGCTCGCCTTCATATTGTTGGTTTTAAACCGACGGCTAAAATTTTAGCCTACAATCAATTGCCCGATGTCACCGTCAACGGCAATGTTCAAGATATCCGTCAGGCTTATGCTACCGCCCATGTCTTAGTCGCGCCGGTTAACTGGGGTAAAGGGACTCGCTATAAAATTTTGGAATCCATGGCGACTCAAACTCCGGTGGTGGCCACGCCGCTGGCGGTTGAAGGTATTGCCGGCTTGGTTCCAGGTGAACATGTATTGGTGGCTGACACTACCCAAGCTTTAGCCGCTCAAACCCTTAAAGTCTTAACTCAACCTCATTTGCAGCAGCGTCTAGCCAAGGCTAGTTATCGCCTGGTGACCCAACACTACGATTGGGCGGCCATCTCTCAGGATCTGGATCGGATTTATCATAAATTAGGTCAAAACTTATGACCGTTTCCGTTATCATTCTCTCCTACAACACTAAACTGCTGTTAAAGCAATGCTTAACCTCGCTCCGGGACCGGTTAGACTTCACTACCGGTAAACTGGAAATTATCGTCGTCGATAATGCTTCCCGTGACGGCTCAGTTGCCCTGGTTAAACAGAATTTCCCTCAAGTGAAAATCATTAGTTTACCCCAAAACCTAGGCTTTGCCGCCGGCAACAACCGGGGCTTAGCCGTCGCCACCGGCGACTATGTCTTACTCTTAAACTCCGATACCCAAATTACCGATCCTCAGCTGATAACGGTTCTCTTAAGGTATCTTCAGGCTCACCCCAAGGTGGCGCTGGTCACTCCCAAAGTCCTTCTACCTGATGGCTCTCTAGATCTGGCTTGTCACCGCGGTTTACCCACTCCCTGGAATGCGTTAACTTATTTTTCCGGTTTGGCTAAAGTTTTACCCAAGTGTCGTTTGTTGGCTGGTTATCATCAAACTTATCAGAATCTTAACGTGATTCATCCCATTGCCGCCACTGCCGCCACTGCCGTTTTGGTTCGTCGCCAAGCCATCGACGCTGTCGGCCAACTGGATGAGCGCTTTTTCCTCTACGGCGAAGATTTGGATTGGTGTAAACGCCTGACTGACGCCGGTTGGCAAATTGTCTATCACCCTCAGGTTTCGATTCTGCATCATAAAAGTGCTTCTGGTAAACGGCAAGCCGATGACCAGGACACCCAGCGGCAGTCGGTGGCTCATTTTTACCTGACCATGAAGCTGTTTTATGAAAAGCACTATCGGGACACTTACCCGCGCTGGCTGCGCCGCTTAGTCTACCTCGGCATTGATCTCAAACAAAGGTGGCACCGATGATCCTTACCCTCGACGCTCGTCTCTACGGCCTGAAGCACGCCGGTATCGGCCGCTACCTCTTAAACTTAATCCCCGGCTTAGTCGCGGCCGCTCCCGATACTCAATTTCACTTACTGTTACCACCTCAGGCCGTTTCTCGGTTTTCTCAAGCCAACGTCACTCCGATGGCCACCACCATCAAGCACTATGGTCTTCAAGAACAACTGCTTCTACCCCGACTCTTGGCCACAACTCGGGCTGATCTCTACCACTTTCCCCATTTCAGTGTTCCCTTAAGTTTTCATCGTCCCTTTGTAGTGACTATTCACGATCTACTTTGGCATGAGGTTAAAAACCGGCAGGCCACCACCCTCTCACCCCTGGTTTATAGACTTAAATATTTCGGTTATCGAGCCGTCGTTCGCCATGTTGTCACTCAGGCTCGGGCCATTATCACTCCTAGTCAGTATGTTAAACAGCAAATCCTTAATTTCTATCCGGCCACCCCGCCGGCTAAAATCCACGTCATTTATGAAGGCGTCGATCCCCACCTGCTCCGTCCGGTTTCTTCTCAACCATCAACCATTAATCAGCGGATCTATTTGCTTTATGTCGGTTCCCTTTATCCCCACAAAAATCTGTCACTGTTTATTCGAGCCCTCAATGGCTCAATCCCCCTCATCATTGTCTCCGCCCGTTCCGTCTTCCAGGACCAGTTGCGGGCTCAGGTCCAAGCCTGGGGATTAGCCAAACAGGTCCAATTTACCGGTTATTTGTCTGATCAGCAGTTAGCTTCGGTTATTTCTCGGGCTCAGGCATTAGTCCAACCTTCCCTCTCCGAAGGTTTTGGCTTAACCGGTTTGGAAGCCATGGCTTTGGGTACTCCGGTGCTTGCTGCCCGGGCTGGAGCCTTACCCGAAGTTTATGGTCAGGCAGCGCTTTGGTTCGACCCCAAGGTTCCGACCGACTTCAACCGCCAACTTAACCGTCTCCCCCAACAGCGTCAGCGGCTTATCCGCCTCGGCCACCACCAAGCCCAAAAATATTCCTGGGTTCAAACCGTCGTCGCCACCTTAAAAGTCTATGATCAAGTTGCCTAAGATCGCTCTGGTTTATGACCGGGTCAATAAGTTCGGTGGGGCAGAACGTGTCCTCGAGGCCTTGCACCAGTTATATCCGTCTGCCCCTCTCTACACTTCAGTCTACGATCCTGACGCCACCCCCTGGACTCACGGTTGGGACGTTCGCCCCAGTGGTCTTAACCGCTTCCCTCCTTTTCGCCGTCGCCACTCTTGGTTAGCCCCCTTGATGCCTTATGCCTTTGAATCGCTTGATTTGTCCACCTTCGACCTGGTAATTTCCGTCACTTCGGCCGAAGCTAAAGGCATTCTCACTCAACCACACCAACTCCATCTCTGTTATTTATTAACTCCCACTCGCTATTTATGGAGCCACACCTTTAACTATCAGGGAAGGGGAGTCAAACGTTTATTCACCGCTCCTTATATCAGCTCCTTACGTCGCTGGGATTATATTGCTGCCACTCGTCCCGATGCTTATCTTGCCATTTCTCAGACAGCCGCCGCTCGTTGTCGCCATTACTATCGCCGGCAGCCCCAAGCCGTTATCTACCCACCGGTCGCGACGGCTAATTTCCGTCTTAAAACCCGCTCACCCCAAGCCCATCCTTATTATCTAGTTGTCTCTCGCTTAGTACCCTATAAACGGGTTGATCTTGCCGTCAAAGCCTTTACCCATTTGCCTGATCAACCCCTAGTCATTATTGGTCAAGGTAGTCAATTGAGCTATCTCAAACGTTTAGCCGGCGTCAATATCACTTTTTTAGGCTCGGTCACCGATGATCAACTCGTGGCGTACTACCAGCATGCCCAGGCTTTAATTTTTCCCGGCGAAGAAGATTTTGGTTTAAGCATCATTGAGGCCCAAGCCGCCGGTACGCCGGTAATCGCTTATGGCCGCGGTGGCGCCACCGAAACCATTATCCCTGGTATAACTGGCCTCTTTTTTAACCAACCCGAAGTAGCCAGCCTACGTCGGGTTCTGCTCGAAAGTCAATCAATTACCTGGTATCATCAAGCTTGTCGGCATCAAGCTCAGTCATTTGATCAGCGTCTGTTTAAGTTAAAATTTAGTCAACAGGTTGACACTTTATGGCAACAGCATCAAAGCCACCGGTCAAAGTCTTAGTCATGTGCGGCGGCAAAGGCACCCGTATGTGGCCCATCAGTAACTTGGGTCACCCCAAACAATTTGAAGCTATCTTAGGCCAAAAGTCCATGTTTCGGGAGACCATCGACCGGGTCCTCAAAGGTTTTGCCGCGCCAGATATTTATATTGCCACCAGCGCTGATTATGCCCGCTTTCTTCAGGAGCAAGCCCCGGAAATTCCTCCGGCTAACTTTATTTTAGAACCAGCCATGCGGGATAACTTAGGGGCTATCGGGTTAGCTACCGCTGTCATTCACCACCATCATCCCGAGGCAGTCATGATTATTCTCTGGGGAGCCGACCATTTAGTCAAAAAAGAAACCGAATTTATTGCAGCCCTAAAGGCTGCGGCCGAATTAGCCGCCAATCATGATTACATTGTTCATGTTGATACCCCGCCGGCCTATCCCTCCGTCCACAACGGTTGGATCAAAATCGGCCGGCAAATCAAAACCATTCATGGCCGGCCGGTATATGAGTTTGTTAAACAAGTCGAAAAGCCGTCGATGGCTCTTGCCCAAAAATTCTTTAAAGATAAGAGCTATCTCATCCATGTTGGTTACATGGCTACCAAGCCGGCTCTGCTCCTTAAGTATTACCGCTTGTATGCCCCCGAAGCCTACTCTATCTTGGCCCGGATTGAACCGGCTATCAGTCAACCCGATTTCCAATCGGTTTTAGCCAGGGAATATCCCCAATTTCCCCAGCAGTCGGTCGATTATGGTCTATTTGAGAAATTACCCCCTCGGAGTCAATGGGAGCTGCCCACTAATATGGGTTGGACTGACGTCGGCACTTGGGAACTCTTGTATCACGGCCTGCCCCAAGATGCTCAGGGTAACGTGGTCATCGGTTCGGCTCAACTGATGGAAACCAACCGCTCTTTAATTATCAGTCAACAATCGCAGCCGGTGGGTATCATTGGTCTCAATGAGGTCATCGTGGTCCAAACTCCAGCCGGCCTCTTAGTTTGTGCCTTAAGTCATGCTCCCCAGGTGAAAGACCTTTATCACCAGCTTCAGTCAGACTAGTTGGTTAGTTCCTAATTATGTATCCCTATTTCAAGCGCCTTATCGATTTTAGCTTAAGTTTAATTCTCTTAGTTCTGTTTTTACCGATTTGGCTGATCGTGCCGATCCTGATTAAACTGGATTCCACCGGACCGATTATCTTTAAACACCGCCGGGTCGGCAAAGGCGGTCGCGAGTTTGAAATGTATAAATTCCGCTCCATGGTGGACAACGCCCATGATTACCTGCATCATCGGGATCCAGACTTACTTCAGCAATTCAAAGCCTCAGACTGGAAGCTGGCCGATGATCCCCGGATTACTCCCATTGGCCGGGTTTTAAGGTCCACGTCAATCGATGAATTCCCCCAAGTTATTAATGTCTTAATGGGGGATATGAGCCTGGTTGGCCCTCGCGCCTATATGCAACAGGAACTCAAGGAACAGACTCACAAATATCCCCAGACCAAAAAATATATACCGATGATCTACCGCGTCAAGCCAGGCTTGAGTGGCCCCTGGCAAGTCTCCGGTCGCAACGATGTCCCCTTTGTTAAACGGGTCGAGCTTGATGCCGCCTACGCTCAGACTTTAGGTTTTGCCTCTGATCTCAAAATTATGTGCAAAACTCCTCAAGCTATGCTAAGCAAGTGGTAGTTTGCTACAATGAATTTTTAGCTATGAATGAGCTACCACCATTCGCCCCACCGCCCCACCGCCGCCGCTGGCCTTGGGGTAAAAAACACACCCTGGCCGCTTTACTCGGTGGTTTATTAGCGGTACTGCTCTTGTTTATGGCTGTGAGTGGTTTTTTTGCCTGGCGTTTATCTCGTCAATTAGCCGCGGTCCAAATGGCCGCGGTTAAAGTTCAAGCCGCTGCCAAAACCCAAGATTTAGTTCAAGCTCAAGCCAGTCTTGAGGATTTGAAAACCGTCTTAAGTGAAGTCTCTCAAACCTATCAAGGCTTGGCTTTTTGGCGCTTGACCCCTTTGGCTGGTTACTATCGTGATGGTCAGCAAGCTTTATTAGCCGCTGCTTCGGGCATTAGCGCCGGGGAAAAACTCATCGGCGCCATTGAACCGTATGCTGATATCCTAGGTTTTCAGGGGGAGGGGAGTTATACCGGTGGTTCGGCCGAAGACCGGGTAGTTAAAATTATCGAAACCGCCGGCTTAGTCGCTCCGGTTTTGGATGCGGTCGACGCCGACTTGGCGGCCATGAGTCAGGCTTTAGCCCAAATCGAACCCGAGCGCTATTCCTTTAAGTTCCAGGGTCAACCGTTAAGTCAATCTATTCTTAAAGCCCAGGTACAGGGTCAGGCTGCGGCCCAAACTGTGGCTCGCTTTAAACCGGTGCTCAAACAATTGCCCGCGATTACCGGTTTAACCGCCCCTAAAAAGTACCTGGTTATTTTCCAGAACGATGGTGAACTACGGCCGACTGGCGGCTTTATGACCGCTTATTCAGTCATGAAGGTTGATAAAGGTAAACTCCTTCCCGAAAAGTCTGACGATATCTATGATCTGGATGGTAAGTTTACCCAAGCGGTGACGCCGCCGGATGTCTTGAAAAAATACCTGCTCACCCTCCGTTGGAATTTGCGGGACATGAACCTGTCACCCGATTTTGCCGAGTCCATGCGTCAATTCTTAAGCTATTATGCCAAATTACCGGGTGAAGGTCCGGTCGACGGGGTCATTGCTATTGATACTCAATTATTAGCTGATCTGATTAAGATCTTAGGGCCGATTGATGTCCCCGGTTACGGTCGGTTTACGGCTGACCTTGATCCTCGCTGTCAGTGTCCCAGTATCATCTATGAGTTGGAAGATATTTCCACCCGACCTACTCCCTATTTCCGGAGTGAGCGTAAAGCCATTTTAGGGCCGATGATGGGTGCTATTTTACAAAAGGTTTATGCCACTGATAACCAAGCCTGGCCTCAATTGTTCCAAACCATCTGGCGTCACCTGGAAGAAAAACACGTTCTCTTTTATTTTACCGATGAGTCCGCCCAAAGCGCTGCTGAAGGGCTGGCGGTGGCTGGCCGGGTGGCCTCCCCTTCAGCCGATCTGGATTATTTCATGACGGTTGATGCCAATTTAGGTGGGGCTAAGTCGAACATTTTTACTTCCCAGGAAGTGACTCAGGAGATTCGCGCCGAACCGAGGCAAACCAGTAAAACCGTTACCCTGGTCTATAAAAATCCCCAAAAAAGCAGCAATTGTAATCTGGAGGCCGGTCAACTCTGCTTAAACGGCAAGATGCCCAGTTGGGTGAGGGTTTATGTACCTCAGGGCAGCACTTTAATCGATGCCCAGGGTTTTGAGCCGGACAGTTTGACCACTACCTCAGAATTGGGCTACACCGTTTTCTCCGGTATTTATATTCTCCAGCCTGAATCACTAGCTAAAATCGTCTTAAATTATACCGTCCTCTACCAGCCTCAGGCCAGTTACCAACTCCAACTCCAAAAACAACCCGGCACCAAAGCCCCTCATTATCAGATCACCGTCAACGGTGCCAGTCAAAGCCTGGATCTGATCAAAGATCAAACCTTAACCTTCCCCCTTTAATTTATGGCTAAAAACTATACCTGTCAGGGTATTGTTTTAAAGCGGATTAATTTAGGTGAAGCCGATCGTCTGGTGACTCTTTTTACCCTGGAACAGGGTAAAGTGGTAGCCTTGGCCAAGGGTGTCCGCAAACTTACTTCCAGCCGCGCCGGTGCCTCGGAACCGGCCGCCGAAAGTCGTCTTTATCTGGTCAAAGGTCGCACCTGGGATCTCTTAACCCAAGCCCAACTCCTTGACAGTCATCATCAAGCTCACCTCAATTTGACTCGCATGACCCAAACCCTGCAAATTCTGGAAATTGTCGATCGGCTGACTGTTCCCGAAGCTCCTCATCCGGATGTCTATCAACTCTTGCAGCAAACCTTGAACCACTTGGCGGTTAACGGCACTCAAAAAACTTACCTTTTAGAACAAATTCGTTTGATTCTCCAAGCTTTAGGTTTCACCTATGACAAAGTCTTCACCGAAGCCAAACTTAAAGACTACCTGGAAGACTTAGCCAACCAACCCCTCCGCACCAAAGCCTATTTAACCCCGCCTGGGGGTGGGTTATAATGTGTCGATGAGTCTCACCGCTCTGGCTGATCTTGTCAGTTTATGTAAACGTCGTGGTTTTATTTATCCCGGTTCGGCCATTTATGGCGGTTATAAAGGTTTTTGGGATTACGGCCCTTTGGGCGTCGCCTTAAAAAGAAATCTCAAAGACGCTTGGTGGCAAACCATGGTCACTGATCGAGACGACGTGGTTGGTCTCGATGCCGCTATTATCATGAATCCCGAGGTTTGGCGCGCCTCCGGTCACCTTGATTCCTTTACCGATCCTTTAGTTGAATGCAAACACTGCCATCAGCGCTTTCGGGCTGATGAACCGACTCAATTGGCTAAACATGAAGCCACCCACGACCAGCCTCCGGCTTGGACCGAACCCAAAAAATTCAATCTCCTCACCGAAGTTCTGCTCGGTGCTACCGAACCTAAAAGCAAAGCCTACTTAAGGGGAGAAATTACCCAAGGTGTTTTTGTCAATTTTGCCCATGTCGTCGCTTCAACCCGGATTAAAATCCCCTTTGGCATCGCCCAAATCGGCAAAGCTTTCCGTAACGAAATTACCCCCGGTAATTTTACTTTCCGGAGTTTAGAGTTTGAACAAATGGAACTGGAGTATTTTGTCCCCCCCGATGATTCAGCCGCCCCTAAAATCTTTACCCAACTTCAAGCCCAACGCCTGGACTGGTATGTCAAATTAGGCCTTCAAGCCTCCCATTTACGGTTTCGTGAGCACCAAGCTGATGAACGGGCTCATTATGCCCGGTTGGCCACCGATATCGAGTATCACACCAGCTTCGGTTGGAAAGAATGTGAAGGGATTCACCATCGGGGTGACTGGGATCTAAGCCATCACCACTTGACTTACCATGACCCCGAGACTAATGCCACCTATACCCCCTATGTCTTAGAGACTTCCGTCGGGGTCGATCGGGCGGCCCTCTTTTTCCTGCTCGATGCCTATGAGTTAACCGCGGACCGGGTGATCTTAAAACTTCACCCTCGACTCGCTCCTTACCAAGTGGCCGTTTTTCCCTTGCTCAAAAATAAACCCGAGTTGGTCAAGACAGCCCGACAAGTGAAAGACCGACTTAAAGCCAATTTCCGCACCGCCTGGGATGATCGGGGTAATATTGGCAAACGCTACTATGCCCAAGACGAAATTGGGACCCTCTATGGGATTACTATCGACTTTACTACCTTACAGGACGAGACTGTTACCGTTCGCCATCGAGACACCACCGCACAGGTCCGCGTCAGCCTGGCCAAATTAGTTGACTACTTAAACCATCAATTTAAAGCCTGATTCACCTAGTTTTCATACATGCAAGTCATGATGACTGTCTATGCCCTCACGGCCACTAGTGATCCTGCTCGTCGAAGACGATGACGGGATTCGTCAAATTGAAAAAGATTACCTCGTCGCCGCCGGTTTTCAGGTGCTTGAAGCCACTGACGGCCAAACGGCTTTGGATCGTTTTGAAACCACCCCGGTGGCTTTAGCGATTCTGGATTTAAATTTACCGGTCCTGGATGGCATTACCGTTTGTCGTCAAATTCGTCTAGTGTCGGCCATTCCCATCCTCATGATTACCGCCAAAACCAGTGAAATTGATGAATTGGTGGGTTTGGACGTTGGGGCTGATGACTATCTTAAGAAACCCTTCTCCCCTAAAGTCATGGTCGCCCGAGTTAAAACCTTGCTCAAGCGTCCCGACCTATCCCAGACTCAAGCTCCGCTTAGTTTAGGCGATGTCACCCTGGATATTGAACGTCACCAAATCACCAAACGGGGCCGACCGGTCAACCTGACGGCCACCCAATTTAATATGCTGCTCTTAATGGCTAAACATCCCGGTAAGGTTTTTGACCGAGAAACCTTAATGACTCAAGGTTATGGCCGGGTACTGCCACCGGATATCTACGACCGCACCATTGACACTCATATCAAAAATATCCGTCAAGCCATCGAAACTCAGCCCCAAAAACCCAAATTAATTTTAACTGTCCGCGGTTATGGTTATAAAGCCGCCGTTGCCACCCATGTTTAAATCACTGTTTCAATCCACTTTCAGCCAGATTTTTTTAGGGGTCACCGTCACTTCGATTATGGCTTTGCTTATTGCCTGGGGTGCCAACTACCTCAGGGTCATTGACGCTTTTGCCCGGTTTGCTTCCCGCCAAGTCGTCGTCATGCAGGGTGGGGAAGACCTCTATCTCGCCGAAAAATTGGAATTGCCACCCCAAATTCAACCTATTTTCGTCGCCTACAAGCATGTAGTCGCCCAGCAATTTGTCATTACTCTCTTTATCGGGGTGGGTCTGTCGCTTTTGGCCGGAGCCATCATTTCCGTAAAAATTACCCAACCGTTGGCTCAGTTGCGCCATACTATTCATCATGTCACCGCTTCCGGTTACACCATCCGGGCTCCCCAAAAAGGTTCCTTGGAAATGCGGGAGTTGATTGCCTCCTTTAACCGCTTAATCGCCGAATTGGCGGAACAGGAGCGGCTCCGCCAAGATTTATTAACCGATATCTCCCACGAATTAAACACCCCGATCACTAAAATTCGAGGCCAAATCGAAGGCATGTTGGATGGCATCTACCCTAAAGCCGATGAGACTTTAAATCAAGTTAAAGCCAACCTGGCCCAACTGGAATTTTTAATCGATAGCCTCTATGCCGTCAATCGTCTAACTCCCCAAGAAGTCAAACTAAAAGTTCAAAAATGTCAGCTTCTACCCCTGATTACCGCCGCCACTAGTGGTTTAAGTAGTAAACCAATCCGCTTTGTTATCAAAGTTAAACCCAAATTAACTATCCTCGCCGATAAACACCGCCTCACCCAGATCCTGGATAACCTCATCGGCAACGCTTATAAGTACACGGCTCAAGGCCACATCACCATCACGGCCGATCCTAAAGCATTAAGCGTCAGCGATACCGGTATGGGTATTCCCGCCGCGGACTTACCTCGCCTCTTTGACCGCTTTTATCGGGTTGATAAATCCCGCCACCCTCAATATGGCGGCTTGGGTTTGGGTCTCTTTATCACCCGCAAATTAGTTGAAATGCACGGTTGGCGTCTCGAGGTTAACAGCCGTTTGCATCACGGTAGCACTTTGACTATCGTTTGGGGTTAAATCTTCACCTAATCTCCATCCAATTTTAATTAAAACTTTACTTTAAGCTGGCATGATGGCTTTGGTTCGAGGTTCACTTAAAAACAAATCCCGGTGTTCCCCCCCTCGCCGGGATTTGTTTTGTTCGCTACAATAAGTCTATATGTCCCGCCAACTCCACCGCCAGCGACTGGGTCTCATTCTCGCTTTGGTTGTGTTAATCGGCGTTGGCTTCATCAGTTGGCGCTGGTTGGCCGGTTCGCCCCCGTCGTCTGGAGCGGCGCCCACCCCCACGCCAACATTGCCGGTCAACCTCATTCCCATCTCGCAAAGACCGTATCTTAGTCTCCAACCCTTACCTGGCCGAAACGAACTATCGCTGACTCTTTTTTCGCTGCCGCTTGAGGCTGCTTCAGTCGAAGTGTCTTTGGAATACGACCGCAATCGGGGTGTTTGGGATGCGGTCTTTAAATCTATCGCTCTGGCTAATTTGCCTTTGGTAGAAAAATTATTTTTAGGTAATAAGTCGGCTGGTGGCCACATTACTTACCATGATGACGTCGTCGGCGGGACCTTAACCTTAAGTTTTACCGGCGGGGCCGAACCCTATAAACTGGCGGTTCCCTGGCGTTATGACGACTCGGCCAGTAAATACCGTCAGTTTGCCACTCAAGATGCTAAATTTCAGGCAGAATCACCAATCCCGATTAAAGCCACCAAAGTCATCGTCATGCAAAGCCCCGGCTTACCGGCTCCCCTTGAGGGTCAGATCTTGGCCGGTCCTTATTTAATCCGTCTTCCCGGCCCTTGGCCTAAAACCAACTTAAATTTAACCATCCGCTTAGCCGAAGTCAGCCCGGCTACCCAACTTTACGGCTGGGATGGGTTAAGCTGGCAACATATCGCCAGTCAACTCAACGATAAAACCTTAACCGCTGTTTCCCCGTACTACCAGGCTTGGGTCGTCGTTAGTCCGTCACCGTAAGTTTTTTCTTGCTTTTAGTTCGGGTCTTTTTCCCGTTGACAGTGATATACTGGCGCTGTTTACTAGCTATAGTGGTAAATAGTGGTAAACAAACCGATAGTAATCACTACCATTAGAGGCCCACACCATGAGTCGGACAGGCAGTCCTACAGCGTTTATCGGCCGCTATTACCACGCACTTGAACAAAAAGGTCGTCTGTCTATCCCCGCCCTTTTTCGTCCCGCTTTTGGTCCCACCGCGGTCATCACTCGAGGTTTGGACGGTTGCCTCTTCCTTTTACCTTTAAAGGTATGGGATCAGCTCGTTCAGACCACCAGCCGATTACCGCTGACTCAAAAACGGGCCCGGGCTTGGGTCCGCTTACTGGCCAATCACGCCTCGCTGGTCTCTTTCGATCGTCTCGGTAGGATTCAGCTTCCCGATTATTTGCGCGAGACTGCCCGGTTGCGCAAACAGGTTACCATTGTTGGTTCCCTGGATCGTTTGGAAATCTGGGACGCCACTCGTTATCGAGACTATCTGAGAGAGACCGAGGCCCAAGCCGAAACCATTGCCGAGAGTTTGACGGAGGTGCATGAATCCTGAACATCAACCGGTCCTGCTTGAAGCGGTCATCACCGGTCTAAATGTCACCCCGGGACAGCTTTACCTGGATGCCACGGTTGGTCTTGGCGGTCATACCCAAGCTATCTTAAAACGGGGAGCGGCTGTTATCGGTCTTGATCGCGATCCGCAAACTTTAACTCGCCTCGCCGAAGCCCTACCTGATCCGCAATTAACTCTTATCGAAGGCAATTTTAGCCAGATGTCCGACTTAGTCAGACAGGTTACCTCCCAACCCTTAGCCGGTATCCTGATGGACTTAGGCGTGTCTCGCTATCAGCTGGCTGAACCCAGCTATGGTCTCAGCTTTCAAGTAGATGCCCCCTTGGATATGCGGCTGGACCCGCACTTAACGGTTAACGCTCGAGACTTAGTTAATGGCTTGAGCCAGAAAGAGCTAACCCACCTCTTTCGTCTTTATGCCAACGAACCTCAAGCGGCTGCCATGGCTCGGGCGATCGGTTTTAAACGCCGGTTTGCTCCGATCCAGCGCACCGGTGAATTAGCCGAGTTAATTGCCTCAGTCAATCCCCGTCGGGGTAAACTCCATCCGGCGACCAAGGTTTTTCAAGCCTTGCGCCTGGCTGTCAATCACGAGTTGGATCACTTAACCGCCGCCTTACCGCAAACCGTCGACCTGTTACAGCCTCATGGTCGTCTCGCCGTCATCAGCTTTCATGAGGGAGAAGACCGCTTAGTCAAACAATTTATGAAACACGAAAGTCATTTTAATATTTTAACCAAAAAACCGATCATCCCGACTGCGGCCGAGATAGCTGCCAATCCACCCAGCCGGAGCGCTAAATTACGTCTGGTCGAAAAATTATGATGAAGATTCGAACGTCAACTTCCCGCCGACCCCAAGTCTATGCCCTGATTACTAGTTTGGTGGTAATGGTTTTAATCTTGGTGAATATTTTGGTTTCGGCCCAAGCGGCCGACTGGGGCTACCAATTGAGCCAATTAACTCGGCAGCAAGCCCATCTCGAAGCCGCCAACCAAATGCTCCGCACCGATCTGGCCAAACAAACCTCATTAACCCGGTTATCCAGCCTGGCACCGACCTTAGGCTATCGGGCTGACGTCGCCTTACTGCAACTGACCCCGGTCAGTACGGTGGCTCTCAAGACTTCGGCCCAACCCTAATATGTTCTCAGCCCGCCTCCGCTGGCTTTCTTTTGGTTTAACCGCTTCTTTCCTCCTTATCCTGGTGCGCCTTTTTTACTGGCAAATTCTGGCTGGACCTCGTCTCCAAGCTCTGGGCTTACTCCAATATCAGACCCAGCGACGCCAGGAACCAGGTCGCGGTCAAATTCTGAGCGCCGACGATTATCCGCTGGCGATCAATCAGACCGATTATTCCCTTTACGTTTATAAACCGGCCTTAACTCTCGATGTCGAACGGTTAAGTGCCCAGTTGGCACCTTATTTTTTGCCTGGGCCATTAATTGCCACCGCCGGTTCAGAGTTGCTAGCGATGGCTAATGATCAAGCCGCTCAAACATTCCAGCAAGTTTTAACCACTGACAGCACTTGGGTACCCTTGGCACATCATCTTGACGCCAGCCTTAAAGCCCGCCTCGAAGCTTTGAACCTCCCCGGTCTTAGTTTTGAGGCCAACGCCACTCGACTTTATCCGGAAGCCTCCTTAGCCGCCCAACTGATCGGTTTTGTCGGCTCAGATGAAGCCGGTTATCCTCGGGGTTATTTCGGTCTGGAAGGTTTCTATCACCGTGCTTTAAGTGGTGTACCGGGTTCCCTTCGTTCCGAGACTGATCTTTTGGGTCGACCGATTATTTTTGGCGCCTATCAGCAAATTGAAGCCTTAAATGGACGCAGTTTAAAAACCCACTTGGACCGTGGTTTACAGCTTTTAGTTGAATCCCAATTGCGTCAGGGATTAAGACGCTACGCGGCGGATGCCGGTGAAGTCATCGTCATGGATCCCACCACTGGGGCTATTTTAGCCTTGGCTGCTTTGCCTAATTTTGATCCTAATCATTATTCCGAGTTTCTCTCGGCTGCCTATCGTCTCCCGGCCATTGCCGAAACCTATGAACCTGGCAGCACTTTTAAACTGCTAGTCCTGGCCGCTGCCCTAAACGAAGCCGTGGTCACCCCAGAGACGACTTGTGATCAAGCCTGTCAGGGTCCGGTTAAGATCGGTCCCTATACCATCAAAACTTGGGACAATCAATATCATCCCGGTCAAACCGTCAGTCAAATTTTAGCCCGTTCGGACAATGTCGGCATGGTCTATCTCGCTCGTTTGTTAGGCCAAGCTCAACTCAGTCAATATCTCGAAGCCTTTGGCATTGGTCAGCCTAGTGGGGTTGATTTAGAAGGCGAAACGGTCGTTCCCTTACGGCAAAGCTGGGGTGAGATCGATTTAGCCACCGCTGCTTTTGGCCAAGGGGTAGCCGTTAATTCCTTACAAATGTTGGCGGCGGTTAATGCCATCGCCGCCGCCGGCCAGCGCTTTCAACCGCAAGTGGTGGCGTCCTTGATTGAGCCGGACGGCAATCAAGTAAATCTCGAACCTCGACCGGTCAATCAAGTCTTAAGGCCCGAAACGGCCAAAATCATGACTGAACTGATGGTCGGTGCCGTCGCTCATGGTGAAGCCAAATGGTCGTTGCCTCAAGGTTACCGCTTGGCCGGTAAAACCGGTACGGCTCAAATCCCCATTAGCGGTCATTATGACCAAGACAAAACCATCGCCTCCTTTATTGGCTTTGCCCCGGCTGATCAACCTCGTTTCGCCATGTTGGTTAAACTTCGAGAACCACAAACTTCTCCCTGGGCTTCTGAAACCGCGGCTCCGCTCTGGTTTAATTTAGCTCAGGCAATCTTTGTTTATTTAAACATCCCCCCCTCCTAACGGTCTGATTTGCTATCATACCAGTATGTTGGGCTCGGTTTGGCTGCCGCAATCGCTAAAAAATCTCTATCACGGGTTTGTCGCCCTTTTAGCTGTCCTGGTTTTTCGCTACCCCGCTCGAACGTTGACTGTCATTGGTATCACTGGTACCGACGGTAAAACTACTACCGCTCATCTGGTTTACCACTTACTCAAACAGGCCCGAATTAAAGTCGCCTTGCTCTCTACGGTTGGGACCGTTTTGGGGACAAAAGTCACCCCCACCGGTTTGCATGTCACCACTCCCGATCCTTGGGCTTTGCAGCGCTGGTTAAGGCAAGTTAAAAATCATGGGTTTAGTCATGTAGTCTTGGAAGCGACCTCACACGGCTTGGATCAACATCGACTCTGGGGGACTCATATTCAGGTAGCCTTAATCACTAACATTACCCCTGAGCATCTTGATTACCACCACCAATTTGCGAAGTATCTTCAGACTAAAGCCAAAATTATGGGTTCGGCTCGGTTGGTGCTGCTCCACCGGTCTGACCCCCTCTTTAACCGACTGGCGGCGCTAGTGCCGGCCAGGGCTCGCCTGGTGAGTTACTCGCTTCAAGCTCACTCAGAATTTAGCGAGGTGTTAAAGGCCACTTTTCCTGAACCCTATAATCAACTTAACGCCATGGCCGCTTCAAGTTTGGTGGCGGCTCTTGGCATCACTCCGGCCCAAATTATTGAGGCTATACCCACTTTCCCGGGTGTCTTTGGCCGCATGACTCCTGTCTCCAATCATCGCGGTTTACGTCTCATCGTTGACTTTGCCCATACCCCCAATGGTTTACAGCAGGCTCTCCGGGCGTTAAGAACCAGTTGCCAAGGTCATCTAATTGCGGTCTATGGTTCAGCCGGTCAACGGGATCGTCAAAAACGTCCCCAACTGGGAGCCATTGGCGCCGATCTGGCTGACGAAGTTATTTTGACGGCCGAAGATCCTCGGGGTGAAGCCGTGCCGGTCATCATCCACCAAATGCTGGAAGGAGTTAAACACCATCATGGCCATGTCCATGCCATCCAGGATCGCCAGGTAGCTATTAATTTTGCTATTAAATTGGCTACCGCCGGTGATACCGTTGCCGTCTTCGGTAAAGGTCATGAATTAAGTCTTAATATAGACGGCCGTCATGAGTCACCCTGGTCAGATTACCAGGCAATCAAACGGGCTTTAGCATGAATCTCAAAACGACTCCCAATTTAGTTGTAATCGGTGGCGGTACCGGCACCCATGTGGTCGTTTCCGGCTTAGCTACCTACCCCGTCAACTTAACCGCGATTGTCTCGGTGTCTGATTCCGGTGGCTCTACCGGTCGCCTCCGTGATGAATTTGGCTTTCCCCCGGTTGGGGATCTCCGTCAAGCTCTGGCCGCTTTGGCTCAAGATAACCAGCAGCCTTGGATCCGTGATTTACTCCTCTACCGCTTTACTAAAGGTCAAGGCTTAAAAGGTCACAACCTCGGTAACCTGATTCTTACCGCTCTTCAAGATTTAACCGGTACGACCGCCAAAGCGGTGGCCATTACTTCCCAAATCTTTCGTTTACGGGGTTCGATTTATCCGGCGACCACTCGGACAGTCGATCTAGTCATTGAATACCAAGATGGCTCCTTTGTTATTGGTGAACACCACTTAAATCCTCATCAGCTAGGGGGTAAAAAAATCCGCCGCATCCACCTTTCACCTCAAGCCAGACTTTTTCCTCAAGCCAAAACCGCCATTCAGAAAGCCCACTTGATCATCATCGGACCGGGTGACCTTTATGCCAGCCTGATGTCAAATTTAATTGTCACCGGCATGAAAGCGGTCTTACGACAAACCCAGGCAAAATTACTCTATGTCGTCAATTTAATGACCGTTTTCACTCAAACTCATGGCTACAGTGCGGCTGATCACGTCCGGGTGATTGAGTCAGCCATTGGCAGACGGCTTGATTACATCTTAATTAATCAAGAAGCCATCCCGGCTAAGATTTTAAGCGCTTATCGGCAGCAACAGGAGTTTCCCGTCACCGATGATTTACCCCACGAAGCCCGCATCATCCGCGCTCCCCTCATCACTCAGCGGTTGGTCAAAGCCGAACCGGGCGATACTGTCAGCCGTAGCTTTTTACGTCATAATTCCCGTCGTTTAGCCAATCAAATCATCTCTTTATGTCATTAGCCACGGCCGCCATTGTTTTAGCTGCCGGTGAAGGTACTCGGATCAAAGCCACCCGTCAGCTCAATAAAGTCGCCTTTCCTCTTGGTGGCCGACCCATGATCTGGTACACCGTTCACCACCTCAAGTCGGCTAAAATCTCACCGATTGTGGTGGTGGTTGGTTTTGCCGCGACGTCAGTCAAACAGGCCTTAGGTCAGTCGGTCCACTATGCCTGGCAACGACAGCGCCTCGGTACCGGCCATGCGGTTAAAGTCGGCCTAAAATTAATTCATCCTCAAGTTACTACTGTCCTAACTATGTACGGTGACGATTCGGCTTTTTATCCGCCGCCTTTATTTCACTCGCTTTTAAAGCATCATCGTCAGCATCAGGCGGACATTTCGCTCTTAACCGTCGTCGTTCCCGATCCCACCGGCTTGGGCCGGATTATTCGGTCTGCCGCTGGTCAACTCCTGGCCATCGTCGAACATAAACATGCCACCCCCGCCCAACGTCAAATTAAAGAGATTAATACCGGCCTCTTCTGTTTTGATGTCAAATTTTTACACCAAAATCTTCCCCGCTTACATAAAAACCTCTCAGGTGGTGAATACTATTTAACCGACTTGGTCGCCGCCGCTGTCTCGCAACATTTGGTCGTAGTCCCCTTTACCTGGCCAGATGCTCAGGTTTGGCAGGGACTCAACACCCAAGTTGAGTATCAGCGGCTCTTATCTCGATCAATCCCGCCTGTTAAGCCGGTCTGATTCATGAGATAATTAGCCCTATGCCGAAAGTTGCTCTTCACCCGCGTTTGTTGTTGGCCTATAGTCAGGTAACCGACGGCAACATGGATTTTCGTTTTGGCACGCCTAAGGAAGTCCGTCAGCATCGCCAGCAATTTTTTGCCACTTTGAAGCAGAATTATCGCGACGCGATTGAGGCCGCCCAAATTCACTTTGATCGGCTCTTAGTCCTCAACAGTGAAAACGGTAAAATGTGGCGTGGCATGAATGTTACCGGGGTTGATGGTTTTGTCACCACCGAACCCTCGGTCATCATGATGATCCGCACGGCTGACTGTGTCCCCTTAGTTCTTTATGATCCGGCGCATCACGCCATGGCTTTACTCCATGCCGGTTGGCGGGGGACCGTTAAAGGCATGGCTACTACCGGCTTAGCCCGTCTGGTTAAAGAATATCAAACCGATCCGAGACAAGTCTTGGTCTGGTTGGGTCCGGCCGCTCGAGTGTGTCATTTAACTTTCCCGGAAATTCCGTCGGAATTTGAGCATGAGCTGTGGCAGCCTTACCTCAAAATCAACTTTCAGTCAGTAGCTGTTGATCTCATTGCTTACATTAAAGCCACTCTCCATCAAGCCGGAGTCAAAAAAAGCTCGATGGTTGACAGTCACTTGTGTACTGTCGAACTGCCGGAGTTATTTTCTCATCGTCGCTCTCAGGCCGACGGTAGTCCGGCCGGTCGCCTGGCCGTGGTCGCCAAACTCAAGTAAACACCCAAGGGTTGAAACGGTTATGTCAGCCAGTCAAAATTCACCTTTTGTTGCCGGTCAACGGGTCCACTTGACTGGCATAAAAGGTGTCGGCATGACGGCTCTGGCCTTGTGTCTCCAGGATCTGGGTTTAATTGTCAGCGGCAGTGATGTCGCCGATGAATATGTGACTCAAGATATCCTGCGTCAGCGGGGGATTGTCCCCCAAGTCGATTTTTCTGACGCAGTGTTTCAATCACCCCTTGACCTCTTGATTTATACCGGGGCTCACGGTGGTCTGCATAACCCTCAAGTGGTAACCGCTCAAAAACTAGGTTTGCCGGTTATGTCCCAAGCTCAGGCAGTTGGCGCCCTCATGGTCGGTAAACTGGGCATTTCCGTTTGCGGGGTTGGTGGTAAAACATCGACATCGGCCATGATTGCCACTATTCTTGATTATGCCGGTTTTAAACCCTCTTACTGCATTGGCGTCGGTAAAGTCTTAAATTTACAGTTCCCCGGCCGCCTGGATAGCGGTCGCCATTTTGTGGCTGAAGCGGACGAATACTTGGTTTCTCCTGGAGCCGATCTCACCCCTCGCTTTATGCATCAGAAACCGTCGGTCATTGTCTGTACTAATGTGGCTCATGATCACCCCGACGCTTACCCCGATTTAAATGCCACCAAAACCGTCTTTGCCAATTTTTTTGCCAGTCTCCCTCAAGATGGGCTGCTAGTATTAAACGGTAATAGCGGCCCTTTGCGCCAAATTAAATTAGGCAGCCAATCGACCCTTTGGTATGGTTTGTCTTCACCTCATAACGATTGGTGGGTGGCCAATAACTTTGTCGGTGAAGGTAAACAGATGGTCCAAATCAACAGCCGCCAATCGGAAACTTATCAATTTACTTTAAGCGTACCCGGTCGCTTCAACGCTCTCAATGCCCTGGCTGCCTTTATCGTCAGTCGCTATTTAGGCCTCAAGCCCTCAACTATCTTAGAAGCCTTACAGTTGTTTCGCGGCAGCCTGCGTCGGTTCGAAAAAGTGGGCGAGTGGGGTAGTGTCTTACTCTATGATGATTATGCTCATCATCCCAGTCAGATTTTTGCTACCCTCCAGGCTGCTCGGCAATGGTTACCCCTCTATAAAATTGTGGTCGTGTTCCAACCCCATACTTACTCGAGAACTAAAATTCTCCTCAATCAATTCGCCAAAAGCTTTACCTATGCCGATCAGGTGATTATTACCGATATTTATGCTTCAGCCCGGGAAAAACCCGATCCGACTATTTCCGGAGCCGCTTTAGCCGCTGCGGTCGCCCAGCACCATCCGGCAACTGTCTATGTGCCGCAACCAGAATTACCTCAGTATTTAAAAGCCCATTTAAAGGATCATGATGCCCTGTTTACCATGGGGGCCGGCGATATTTACCAGTTACACCAAGCCTTAAAACATGCTTAAGTTAAAAGTCCCTTTAGCCCCTTATACATATGCTAAAATTGGCGGCCCGGCCCAGCGGTTAATGGTCGTCCATTCCGTCTCCGAGCTTAAAGCGGCGGTGAAACTCGCCCAAACCAAAGGTTGGCCGTTAACTGTTCTAGGTTCGGCTTCCAACGTCATTATTGCCGATGCCGGTTTAACCGGTTTAGTCATTATTGATCGGGCTCAGGCGGTCAGCCAACCTCAGCCGGGTTTAGTGAGGGTGGCTTCCGGGACTTTAATGAGTCAGTTAATCCATTTTACGATTCAGCACGGCTTAGCCGGACTCGCCGAATTCCTGGGTATTCCCGGCACTGTCGGCGGGGCGCTTTATAACAATTCCCATCATTTAAATCACCTGATTGGCGACCTAGTCACTCAAGTGACCATCATCGATGAGCGGGGTCGGGTCCGTCGTCTGCCTCGGTCAGCCTGTCAGTTTGCCTATGATGCCTCCATTTTCCAAAAGCAACCGTGGATTATTCTCTCGGCCACTTTCAATCTTTCTCCCGCCGAGCCACAATCGCTCCAAACCTTGGCTAGAGCCGCTCTCCAGCGCCGGCGTCAGACTCAGCCATTAAACTTCCCTTCATCCGGATGTATGTTTAAAAACCCAGAGAAGACGGCTAAGCAACGCCTGGAAACCCAAAAACTCCCACCCTTTGCCGGCTTCTTAATAGATCAATGTGGCTTAAAAGGTGTCACTTCAGGTGGGGCTCAAGTCAGTCCCCTTCATGCCAACTTTATTGTGAATCTAAACCATGCCTCCGCCCAAGATGTCGTCCGTTTGAGCAACCGGGTTCGCCGCCAAGTCCATGACCGTTTTGGTGTCTGGTTGGAACGGGAAATCTTTTTTTTAGGCCACCATCCCCAATTAGATTCAACCCCAAAGGAGTCATTAAACTATGGCTAAATTTATCATCACCGGTGGTCAACCGTTATATGGCAGTGTCCGCTTAGGTGGCGCCAAAAATGCCAGCTTTAAACTGATGCTGGCTAGTCTTCTGATGCAGTCCGAAAGTCGGCTCTTAAATTTCTCCCGCATCTCCGAAGTCAATCTGGTGGCTCAGGCTATCTCCGCCCTCGGCGGTACCATCACTAGAAGAGGGGAGCGGACTTTGTTTATAAATCCCCAAACCCTGAAGACCTTTAGCTTACCCCAAAAATTCGGGGCGGCTTCCCGGTCGGCCCCCATGTTTTTACCGGTCTTACTCCATCGTTTCGGTCGGGCCGAAGTGCCTTTGCCCGGCGGTGATCAACTCGGCCAGCGCTCCATCGCCTGGCACCTGGAAGCCTTAGCTCAAATGGGGGCTCATATCAGTCAATCAGGCACAACGTTAAAGGCAGTCACTGCCGGATTGCATGGCACCACTTATCGCTTCCCCAAAAATTCCCATACCGGCACTGAAACCGTCATTATGGCGGCCGTCCTGGCTCACGGCCAAACCCTGATCCAAAACGCGGCTCAAGAACCGGAAGTGGATGATTTAATCAATTTTCTCAACCATGCCGGTGCTCGTATCCGGCGCCTAGTCTCCCGGCAAATTGCCATCGAGGGGGTGGCTCGGTTGGCCGGCACTATCCACCAGATTATGCCTGATCGGAATGAAGCCGTGTCTTATGCCTGCGCTGCCCTGATTACTCGGGGTGATATTATTGTTGAAAATGCTCAAAGTCAGCACCTCGAAGCCTTTTTAGCCAAATTAAATGATATCGGTGCTGGTTTTGAACTTGGCTCTTTTGGGATCCGTTTTTATTATCATCAACCGCTTCAGGCTTGCACTGTTGTCACCGCCCCCCACCCCGGTTTTATGACCGACTGGCAGCCGCTTTGGGCGGTTTTGGCCACCCAGCTCCAAGGCACATCGGTGATCCATGAAACTGTCCATGTTGACCGTTTCCAATATTTGGACCATTTAATTAAAATGGGGGCTAAAGTGAAGCCGTTTTCCCCCAAAATCGCTCAACCTGAAAAATTTTATAACTTTGTTTATACTCAGGCTGGTAAACATAACCCAGCCGCTCGCATTTATGGTCCTACCAGGCTCAAAGCCGGCAAATTTACCTGTCGTGACCTGCGTCATGGGGCTACTTTAGTCTTGGCGGCCTTGGCGGCTCGTGGTACCTCGATCTTAAGTCAAGTCGACCAAATCGATCGTGGTTATGAGGAATTTGATCAGCGCTTGGGCAGTTTAGGGGCTAACATCCAGCGGCAAGCCACTTAAAAATCAACTACAATAAGCCTATGCGTCGTTTCCACCATATCTCCTTTTATCACGCCTTTCAGGGATTAAAGACGACTTTCCTCTCTCAACCTAATCTGCGCCTGCATCTTTTGGCCGCTGGCATAGTCCTCATGGCCGGGATCTACTTTCAACTGACTCGCTGGGAATGGCTCATCCTCATGTTCACCGTCATGTGGGTCCTGGTGACCGAAATGGTTAACACGGTCATTGAAGCCATTTGCGATTTATTAACCAGTGACTATCACCGGGAGGTGAAAGTGGCCAAAGACGTGGCTTCGGCCATGGTCCTGGTGGGCACCCTGGGGGCGGTCATGGTCGGTGTCGTCATCTTTTTGCCCTACCTGCTAAACTGGTTTTCCTTATGATGCTCCAATTGGGTCTCTTACTCTTTGCCTTTATTATTACCAGTCTGACCATCGTCCCTTATATCAATTTGCTTTACAAATTAAAGTTCCAACGCCTTAAACAAAAAACTGTTGATGCTTTCGGCCAGCGGACTCCGATCTTTGACAGGCTCCATCACCAAAAAGCCGGCACCCCTATCGGCGGTGGTCTCCTAATTCTGATCATTGTTTCCACCGTTTTTGCCCTGCTCATGCCGTTCTTACAGGTGGCGGGCGTCCCGATTACCCAGATTCACCCCTTAGGTGCCGAAACTCGGATTATCTTTTTTACCTTCATCAGCTTTGGTTTACTCGGCCTCTATGACGACGTCATGAAGTTTTTTCAGGTTGATCGTCACCGCTTTTTTGGCCTGCGCTTAAGGCATAAATTTCTGATTCAAGCGATCTTAAGTTTTACGGTTGCTTGGATGCTCTATGCCTGGTTAAAAATTGATATCCTAAACCTCCCTTTTCTGGGGGTGTTTCATTTAGGTTTATGGTCTATCCCCATGAGCGCTTTGGTCATTCTCTCCTTCACCAACGCCGTTAATATTACCGACGGTTTAGATGGCTTGGCCTCGGGTTTACTCATGATTGTCCTTTTTGCTTTCTGGATCATCTCCGCTTCTATTCTAGATACTCCCTTATCCGTTTTTCTCTCGGTTTGGCTGGGTGCCTTAATTGCCTTTTTATATTTTAACGTTTACCCGGCTCGCTTCATGATGGGTGACGTCGGCGCTTTGGCTTTTGGCGCCACTATTGCCGTCGTCGGCCTGCTTTTGGGCAAGGTGATGGCTTTGATTATTATCGGTGCCCTCTTTGTCGCCGAACTCACCTCTTCTTTCCTCCAACTTTCCTCCAAACGCTTTTTCCACCGTAAACTCTTTCCGGTCGCTCCTTTGCACCTTTGGCTGCAACATAAAGGTTGGGAAGAACCGAAAATCGTCATGAGAGCCTGGTTGGCGGGGATCATGTTGGCCGTCTTCGGGCTCTGGTTAGCCGCTATATGAAACGCTTGCCTTTAAGCTTGGCCCGGCGCTCGATACTACGAGCCCCGGATTGGGTCACTGGTTTGACCATCTGTATCTGTTGTCTTATCGGGGTGGTCATGATCTTTAACGCTTCCCATATTGATGCCTATCTTCAGTTTGGCGATAAATTCCGCTATGCTCGATTGCAGGGCTTATGGTGGCTGACCGGAGTCTTGGCCATGATTCTGATCACTTTTGTCCCCTTATCCTGGTTTAAAAAAATCGCTCCCTATTTTCTCGGTCTGGTTATCTGTCTCTTGATGGCGGTATTAATACCTGGTGTCGGGTCTAAATATCAAGGTGCCCGTCGTTGGTTAACTCTGGGTAATTTAGTCATCCAACCGTCAGAATTGGCCAAATTAGCCTTGGTTATGTACCTTCCGGCTTTATTGTACCGACCCCGGTCTTTCCCTCTATTTATAATTATTTTGAGTTTGACTGCCGGGCTAATCATCCTCCAACCCGATTTCGGCACCGCCATGATCATTTTATTGCTCGGTTTCGGTCTCTATTTTCTGGCTGGCGCCTCGCTGAAAAAGCTTATCCCTGTCGGCCTGCTCGGGGCGGTAATCGCCGTGATTTTGGTCTTAACCTCACCTTATCGCTGGTCTCGGGTCCAAACATTTTTTAATCCCAATCTGGATCCCGAAGGCACTTCCTATCATTTACGCCAGATCTTGATTGCCCTGGGTTCCGGTGGCTTTACCGGTACTGGTTTTGGCCGCTCCCGCCAAAAATTCCAATACTTACCTGAAGCCACTACCGATTCAATTTTTGCGGTTATTGCCGAAGAAACCGGCTTCTTGGGGGCTGCCGCCTTAAGTCTGGTCTTCTTCGCTCTTTTTTGGCGGATGGCTGCCGTGGCCACTCAGCTTCCCAGTCACTATCCTCAACTCTTAGCTGCCGGGGTCGCCTTATGGTTTATCATTCAAACTTTTATTAACCTTGCGGCCATGGTCTCTCTGATTCCCTTAACTGGCGTCCCGTTACCCTTTATTTCCTATGGTGGCTCGGCTTTGTTTACCTCACTCTTGGCAGTCGGCTTTTATCTCAACGCCAGTCACTATCGCCAACATTAACTTATGAAACTCTGTTTAGTTGGCGGCCATTTAACTCCGGCCATAGCCTTAGCCCAAGTGGCCAAACTTCATGGTGACCAGGTCATTTTTATGGGTCGGGTCTTTGGTCGTTACCGGGCTTTGTCTCCCAGTCATGAAGCTGCAGCCGTAGCCGCTTTAGGCCTTGATTTTTATCCCTTTATGGCCCCCCGCTTTGGTGACCACCCCTGGCTTAACGGTCTCTTAATTTTGCCCCTCTTAGGCTGGCATTTCATCAAAGCCTTAAAATTATTGCATCAAACCCGACCTCAAGTAGTAGTCGGTTTTGGCAGCTATTTAGCCTTACCCTTGGGTTTGGCTGCGGTTTGTTTACGCCTACCGTTAGCCATTCACGAACAAACCACCGTTCCTGGCCTGGTTAACCGCCTCTTAGCTCAGCTGGCTGCCTTTATCGGTCTGGGTTTTGCGGCCGCTAAACCCTATTTCCCCCCCCAAAAATCTGTTTTCATTGGTAATCCCCTTCGTCCCAGTTTCTTAACCGAGTCGCTCCATCGCCCTGCCTGGTTAAAACCCTTAAACCAACCCTTACTTTATGTCACTGGCGGTAGTCAAGGATCTAGCCAATTGAATCACCTGGTTATGGCTCTCTATCCCTCACTCTTAAAGCGCTTTGTCATGGTTCACCAAACCGGTGGTCAGTCAGCCCCATCACTTCAAGTTCAGTCTCACCACCAAAAAAACCTCTATCGCCGTCGCTCTTTGACTGAAACCGAAGTTGCCTGGATGATGCGCCATGCCCGCCTCGTCGTTTCCCGAGCTGGGGCGAACACTCTCACCGAAATTATCATTAGCGCCAAACCTGCCGTTCTCATACCCTTACCCCACGCTCGTTTTGCCGAGCAGTCTCACAACGCGGCGGTCTTAGCCCAAGCTGGCACGGCTCTGGTCTTAACTACCGACCCGGTCACTCCGCCTCAACTGTTAGCGGCTGTGAATCGGCTCTACCAAAATTATCACACCTATCAATTGGCGGCGGACCGCCTCTCTCAACCTTGGCCGCGTGATTCGGCCAAGAGGTTCTACCAACATTTAACCCCCCTGGCCCGTCCCTCAACTTGAAATTATTTATGCTCTGTCGAGTCTTGACCGTGGCTGCTTTGGTTCTAACTGTCACCTTAGGCTGGTTATTAGAATTTAAGTGGCTGGTCGTCCGCCAAGTTACTTGTTATCTTGAGGATCAATCACCCTGTTCTACCAAACTTACTGCTGCGCTTTCCCCTTATTCAGGTTTACCCTTATTTTCCCCAGAGCTAAAAAGCTTTAACCAACAATTACCGACCCGAACTCAGGGTTACCGTTTGCTGCGGCAGTCTCAAACTTGGTTTGGCCAACTCACCTTTGTCTTTGCCGCCAAACCACCCCTGGTTAGTCTGGCTAATCCCGGTACCCAAGATTGGCTGCTGATTACCGATGACGGCACCTTTATTAGTCAAACCAATCAACCACCGGCCGGCACCACCAAGGTTACCTATGCCGCCTCCTATCAGCCTCAAGCGGCTAACCTGCCTTTACCCTTAACTGCCTTTATTGCCGCCTTGGTTAACCAGCTGCATCTCAAGGGGGTGCCGGTAGCCACTATGCAAATCTTTCATGATCAAGTTATTGCCGGCAGTTTACCTGATCAGAAAACAGCGCTATTTAGCGCCGCCCAGCCGGTTTCCAGGCAGGTTGCCTCTTTACAACTAATTTTGACCAAAGCTACAATGGACCCAAACCTACCGGTCATCGATGTTCGGTATGAAAAACCGGTGTTGCGTGCTGCGATACCCGGACAAACCAGCTTATCGATTGAAAGCAACCACTAATCTATTATGGCCAAAGGTCGTCTCTTGGCAGGTATCGATATCGGCACTGACAAAATTTGCACCGTCATTGCCAGTCAGGCTGAAACTAGCGGTTTAACCAACGTTATTGGTGTGGCCACCGCTCAGAGTCAGGGCTTAAGAAAAAGTCAAATCGTTGATTTGGAGGAAACCATTTCGGCCATCACCGACAGCGTCGAAGCCGCCGAACGCATGGCCGGTTATAACTTGAGTAGTGCCTTTGTCTCAGTTTCCGGAGTTCACATCGAATCCCAAAATTCTCAAGGCGTGGTGGCTGTCTCCGAACCTGAGGGTGAAATCACTCCCCAAGACATCGATCGTGTCATCGAAGCCGCTCGCGCCGTGGCTTTACCGTCCTCCCGTGAAGTCATCCACGTCATTCCTCGGGATTTTACGGTTGATGCCCAAAGCGGCATCAAAGACCCCAAAGGCATGACCGGGGTTCGCTTGGAAGCCGAAGCCCATATCATCACTGGGGCGGTGACCGCTCTAAAAAATGTCTATAAATGCTTGGATGAACTGGGTATTGCCTTAAGCGGGCCGGTATTTAGCGGTTTAGCTAGCGCTACTGGTGTCCTTTCCGAAACCGAAAAGGAATTGGGGGTGGCCTGTCTGGATATCGGTGCCGGTACCACCAGTGTCACCGTCTATGTGGAAGACGCTCTGACTTACTCCGCCGTTATTCCGGTTGGTGCCCGCAATTTGACTAACGATTTAGCCATCGGCATGCGCCTCAGTTTGGCCAGTGCCGAAAAAATTAAACTATTTTTGAGTCAAACCGAAGCCGATAGTCAGCCGCCACCCAATGCCACCGCTGCCCAGATCGCCAAATTTAAAAAGGAATTTGATACCATCGACCTTAAAGCCCTCGGCATTAAAGAAGAAACCACCGTTACCTCTCGCCGGGCGTTAGTCGATGGTATTATTCGACCTCGACTCAAAGAAATTTTCCAGTTAGTGGGCCAGCACCTCAAAGATGCCGGTTTAATTGATCAAATTCCGGCTGGTTTAGTCATCGCCGGCGGCGGTGCTTTGACTGTTGCTAGTTTGGATATGACCAAGCGCACTTTATCTTTACCGGCTCGTTTAGGTCAGCCTCAAGGTTTAACTGGTTTAGTTGATGAACTCGGTTCACCCCTTTATGCCACCGCCGTCGGCTTAATCCTTTATGCTCAAGAACACGGGGCTTTTCAACCGCTAAGCTCACCTCGCTCACCGTCACTCAAAACCAAAATTAGCCACTTGCCCCTAAAACAGTCGTACCAAAAACTGGTCGGTTTAGTTAAATCGCTTCTGCCCGGTTAAGCTGTCTTTAAGCCTCAAATTTTCATGATACAATCACCCTAATCGTTATTGTGTCCAGCATTTTTTATGGCTTTGGTTAAACCGGATATCCAATTATTTGCTAAAATTAAGGTTATCGGCATTGGTGGCGGTGGCGGCAATGCCATTAGTTCGATGATGAAGGACGCTCGGATTCGCGGGGTCGATTTTGTTTCCATCAACACCGATTCTCAAGCCTTACTAGCTCACCAAGCCAGTACTAAACTTCAAATCGGTGAATCCATTACCAAGGGTCTGGGCTCCGGCGCCGATCCGGAGTTGGGACGTCAAGCAGCTGAAGAGTCCCGAGAAAAAATCCACGATTTAGTTTTTGACACCGATATGGTCTTTATTACCGCCGGCATGGGTGGTGGTACCGGTACTGGTGCCAGTCCCATCATCGCCGAAATTGCTAAAGAAACCGGCGCTTTAACTGTGGCGGTGGTCACCAAACCCTTTACTTTTGAGGGTACTCGACGCCAGACCATCGCCGAGGAGGGGATTGATAAGCTCAAAGATAAAGTTGATACCCTTATCGTCATACCCAACCAAAGGCTGATTGATGCCATTGATAAAAAAATGACTCTCTTAGAAGCTTTTCGAGTGGCCGATTCCGTTTTAGGTCAAGGGGTTCAAGGTATTTCCGATTTAATTACCGTTCCCGGTTTAATCAATGTGGATTTTGCCGATGTTAGAGCCATTATGACCGATGCTGGTTCTGCTTTGATGGGTATTGGCACCGGTGTCGGTGAGGATCGGGCGATCATTGCCGCTAAGGCGGCAGTGGCTTCACCTCTCCTTGAAGTCTCGATTGAAGGTGCTAAAGGTATTTTATTTAACATTACCGGTGGTGAAGATTTAACTATGGCCGAAGTTAACGATGCCGCCCAGATAATCTCCCAATCCTCCGATCCTGACGCCAATATTATTTTTGGCGCTGCCATTGATAGCAAAATGGCTAATGAAGTCAAAATTTCGGTGATTGCCACCGGCTTTGAAGAAGGTTATGAAGCCGGCGTCTACCGCCATCGCCCAGCCAACTATTTTGGTATGGCCAACCAAACATTTACACCCAAATCTACCTCCATTTCACCCCCCACTCCAGTTCAAACCACCGCTCCCACCGATGACGCCGATCACTCTCAACCGCCGCCGGTACTTCCCGAATCCCCCAGTGAACCCCAGGACGAATTCGATATCCCCGCCTTCCTTCGCCAGAAATAAACTCCTATGACTGAAACTTTTAAACTATCTTGTTTCGAGCGGAGTTTATGGCTTAGCTTTTCCGGCTTTATTGCTATCGCCGTTCTAGCTGAAGGTCACCCCGAAGGTTTAATCATAACTATTCCTTTTTTACTTATTGCGCTTTCCGATTTATATCCAGCCAACTCAGAAAAACAACCTCCTCAAAATTGATCATAATAAGCTCTATACTATAGCAGTCATCACCGTCTAGTTTTTCTATGTCTAAAGTGATCTTACCCCTCAAACAATTTGGCCAGCCGCTTGATTATCCTCAAATGGAACTGGCGGTTTTAGCCTATTGGGATCAGATCCAGGCTTTTGAGCGCTCGGTCTCCGAGCGGCCTCAAACTAAACAGTTCGTTTTTTACGACGGTCCGCCCTTTGCCACCGGTTTACCCCATTACGGCCACCTTTTAAGTTCAATCATGAAAGATATTATTCCTCGTTACTGGACCATGAAGGGCTATCGGGTCGAACGAGTCTGGGGCTGGGATTGTCACGGTCTACCCATCGAAAATATGATCGAACGGGAACTTGGCCTGCACAGTGGCAAGCAGGGGATTGAAGCCTATGGTATCAAAGCCTTTAACCAAGCTTGTCGCTCAGCCATTTTACGCTTCGATCAAGAATGGGCCAAGGTTATTCGCCGTATTGGCCGCTGGGTCGACATGGAGCACTCCTATAAAACCATGGATTTGAATTACATGGAATCGGTTTGGTGGGCCTTTAAACAACTTTATGATAAGGGTCTGGTCTATCAAGGCCGGAAAGTTATCCTTTATTGTCCCCGCTGTGCTACTCCTTTATCCAATTTCGAGATTGCCATGGACAACAGTTATCGCTCCCTCACCGAAAACTCCACTATTTACAAGTTCCCGGTCAAAGATCAACCTCAGACTTATCTATTAGCCTGGTCAACTACCCCTTGGAATAAATTGGCCACGCCGGCGTTAGGGGTCAATCCAGCCTTAACCTATGTCAAAGTTCAACAACAAGCTGAATCTTATATTTTGGCCAAAAGTACTCTTCAGCAGTTAACCGGACCTTACCAGATTATTGACCAAATGAGCGGTCAGGACTTAGCCAAGCTTCAGTTCGAGCTTTTATACGATTTTTATCCGGATCGAGGCGACGCCCAGGCTGGGGTCATCATCGCTGATGACTTTGTCACCGCTGAAGAGGGGACTGGCATTGTCACTTTGGCGGTTTATGGTGAAGACGATTACCGAGTCATGCAAAAAAATCATATCCAGTTGATTGAACACGTCGACGATCAGGGTAAATTAAAAGCTGAAGTTAAACCCTGGGCTGGCTTGGATATCCTGGAAGCTAACCCCTTAATTGGTGCTGACTTGAAGCGTCGCGGCTTGATCTATGCCCTTAAACCTTACACCCATAGTGTCCCGGTTTGTTATCGCTGTCAGACTCGGCTCTACTATGCCCCCTTACCTGCCTGGTTCATCGATATTCAAAAGATTAAACCAAAATTACTTAAAGCCAATGACCAAATTAATTGGTATCCCAAGCATTTAAAGCGTGGTCGCTTTGGCAAAGGTTTACAAACCGCCCCCGATTGGAATATTTCCCGATCCCGTTACTGGGGTACGCCGATGCCCATTTGGATCGGGGATAAAACCGGCACTATCCGGGTGATTGGTTCCTTAGCCGAACTTCAAACTTGGGCGGTAGACCCTGCCGCTGTAGCCAAACTCAACGATCTCCATCGGGAATCCGTAGATCAACTTAAAGTTTACGTGGATGAGGCCAAATCCGAATCCGGAACGAAAATACCTGAGGTTTTTGATTGCTGGGTCGAATCCGGCTCCATGCCTTTTGCCGCTCTCCATTACCCCTTTGAACACCAAGCTGACTTTACCAGCCGTTTCCCGGCTCAATATATTTCCGAGTATATCGCCCAAACCCGAGCCTGGTTTTATACTCTGCACGTCATGTCTGTCTGCCTCTTTGACCAACCAGCTTTTACCAACGCCCTGACCACCGGCACTATTATGGCAGAAGATGGTTCCAAAATGAGTAAAAGTAAAAAGAACTATCCCGATCCGCTGGCCATCATTGACCAATATGGGGTAGATGCCTTACGTTTTTACTTCGCCTCAAGCCCCCTCATGAAAACGGCACAAAACGTTAATTTCAGCCCTGACGCCATTGATGACATCCGTAAAAAAACCCTCAACCTCATCGTCAATGTCCTCAATTTTTACCACACCTTCGCTCCGGTTAACGTCGCTGACGGTTATCCATCCGAGACCCAAACAGTCTTGGATAAATGGCTGATTTCCGAGACTCAAGTTTTAATTCAAACCGTTACCCAAGCCATGGATCATTACGATGTCGTCACTGCTTCCCGGGCACTAATGGACTATGTTTCCGATCTGTCCCATTGGTATTTGCGCCGTTCCCGCGACCGCTTACGTCATGGTGGCCCAAACGGTTGGCAGGTGTTTCAGACCGCTCTACGGAATTGGGCTCTATGTGCCGCCCCCTTCACCCCTTTTGTTACCGAATTAATCTATCAAAACTTGCCTGAACCCCAAAGCGATTCAGTCCATTTGGCCGCTTGGCCTGAAGCTCAGCCTCAGTTAATTCATCCTGAATTAGCCGACAAAATGTTGGAGGTTCGTCGAGTAGCTGAAAGAATCCACGCCCAACGTCAAGCCGCCGGGATTGCCTTGAAACAACCTCTTCATCAAGTTGCCGTTACCTCACCGAACGAAGCACCAAAAACTAACCTACTTCAGGTATTAGCTGATGAAGTCAACGTAAAAACCATTAGTTGGCAAACCGGTCATGAGCTCATAGTCACCTTAGACACCCAGCTGACACCCGAACTCAAAGCCGAAGGTGAAGCTCGAAGCCTGATTCGCGCCATTATGGCTCAACGTAAAGCCTTAAGCGTGGCGGTTTCTACGCCGATAATGGTGACTGCTCCCGCTTGGCCAAAAGAACATACGGCTATGATTAAAGCCAAAGTCAAGGCTCAACAATTAATTCCTGGTTCAGTCTTGGCAGTCAAACCTGTGTTATAGTGGGCGGTGTGACCGAGCGGCGGGCAATTACGGCTCCAGTTTTTATTCTTTTTGGCAGTGCTCTTTTGGTTCTAATTGGCCTCTTAAGCCTGCGTTCCGTTGCTCCCCAAGAGTTCACCACTCAATTTTACTTTACCCTCTTAACTTTCCTGATTGCCTGGGGTATTAGTCGCCTCGATTATCAACTCTACACCTTCTCTCCCTGGCCGTGGTATGGTTTAGCCTTGGCTTTACTTAGCGCTACTTGGCTGTTGGGTGATCCCATTCGCGGGGCTACTCGCTGGCTTAATTTCTTTGGTTTATCGCTGCAAACTTCAGAACTGGTTAAACCCCTTATGATCTTGTTTCTGGCTACCTATTTAACGGCCTATTATCCGACCGATCTCAAAAAACTCATTCGTTTTCTTCTTCTCCTCCTGGTTCCGATTATTCTGGTTTTTCTCCAACCTGACTTAGGCACGGCTTTAATTTTAGTTTGTTTTAGTCTGGCTGGTATCATTGCTGCCGGGATCAATTTTAAAATGTTACTGACGGTCGCCGCTTTCTGTCTTCTGTTTCTCCCCCTTGTATTTCTAGCCTTAAAACCATATCAACTCGAGCGTCTGGCCAGTTTTTTCCAACCTAGTCTCGATCCTCAAGGCCAAGGTTATAATGCCCTCCAAGCTCAGATCGCCGTCGGCTCCGGTCAAATCTTGGGTCGGGGTTTAGGTCAAGGGACTCAGTCTCATTTACGTTTTCTGCCCGAGCGTCACACTGACTTTGTCTTTGCCTCGATCGTCGAAGAACTCGGGTTTTTAGGTGGCCTCCTCATCTTGATCGCTGCCAGCTGTCTTTTGATTGGTTTAAGTCAAGCCGCCAAACAAGCGGCCACCGAGACTGGCAGTATCATTTGTCTGACTACCCTGGCCGCTATTCTCTTCCAATTTTTTATCAATATTGGCATGAATATGAGTTTACTACCCATTACTGGGGTGACCCTGCCTCTTGTCTCGGCCGGCGGTAGCTCGACTTTAAGCTTAGGTTTACTGATCGGCATTTGTCTCTCGGTTGCCTTAAGGCCTCAATCGAGTCACTCAGTTCTCGAAATTCGTTAAGTGGCTGATTGCCAAGCCTCTCATGGCCTGGTACAATCCCCCCTATGGACTACACCGTTATCGAAACTAATGGGACTCAATATTTGGTTAAGCCCAAAGACACCTTGAATTTACTCGGTCAGCTTGGTGAAGTTGGTACCAATCTTAAAGCCAAGACTCTGTTAACGGTATCAGCCGAAAAAGTGGCTCTGGGTACTCCCTATTTAACTTCAGATACTACTATGACCATCACCGGCCTTAAACCAAGCCCTAAAATTCGAGTGGCCACCTATAAAGCCAAATCGCGCTATCGTAAAGTTAAAGGTCACCGCCAAGCTCTAACCATCGTTCAAGTTGCCGCCAAATGAAGTCCGCCTTCACCGGTGTTCTCTTAGGTAATTATCCCGATCTGGCATTTCTCGAGGTCTTGACTGTCTTTAAGCGAGCGGGGCTTAATACCGCTTGGTCTCGACCGTTACCTCACCTGGCTTTAACCACCCCTCCCATCGATTTAACTATCTTTATGCAACTTGGTGGTTCAATTAAGGCTGGCCTGGTAACCGCCGTTAGCCCATCTTCCCTGGCTGCTTTTATTACCGCCGACCTGTTGTCTCGCCAACAGACTCAATTTTGTTTGAATCAGTTTACTAATCAATCTGACCTTAAATCTCTGGCTCATGAAATTAAGCAACTGTTAGCCTCTCACTCGCTTTCGGGGCGTTTTCGCTTGACTAAGGCTACCGCTACTGCCGGTGTCGGCTCAACTTGGGCTGATTATTTAATTTTAGTCGGACCTAAAGTTCCCGTTTCAGTCATGATTACCCAGGCGGTTCAAAACCTTCAGTGGTGGTCAACCAAAGATTACGGCCGCCCGTCAGTTAATGCTCGCCCCGGCCTATTACCTCCAAAAATCGCTCGGATGTTAGTTAATCTGGCTTTACCTGAGGCTGATCTTAATTATCGTCGCTTATTGGATCCCTTTTGTGGTTCGGGCACTATCCTCCAAGAGGCCTTAGATTTAGGTTGTGGTCAAGTTGACGGTTCTGACGTCAGCTTAAGCCAGGTAAAAGCTGCGACTAGCAATTTGACTTGGTTTCACGGCCAAATTAACTGCCCCGGTCAGCTTCTAATTAGTCAAAGGGATGTCATGACCTACTCTTCCAAGTTAAAGCTGCAACCTTACGACGCCATTGTCTTTGAGGGTTATTTAGGACCACCGACCCTCCCGGATTCTCGAATCGAGAGCGAGCTTAAAGGCTTAGGTAAATTTTACCTCGGGGTGTTTAAAAAAATGCTGCCACTGCTTAAACCTTCCGGCCGCTTGGTTGCCGCTCTACCGGCTTATCTCACTCCCGGTGATAATTATCGCACCGTGCCTGTTTTCATTGACACCTGTGAAAAGCTTGGGTATACTCTCCTCGTTCCCCCGATGCTTATCGGTCGGCCAAAAGCTCGGATTAAGCGTCAAATTATTATCCTATGTCCAAAGTCAAACAATCCGGTAAAACTCGCCAGCACGCCAATCGTCCCGGTAAACGCTTAGGGGTAAAAAAAGCTGGTGGCCAAACGGTCAAAACCGGTCAAATTCTGGTCCGGCAACGGGGTACCCGTTTTCACGCCGGTCGCGGGGTGGCTTTGGGTCGGGATCATACCATTTTTGCCTTAATTAACGGCCGGGTCGCCTTTTCGACTCGACTGGGTAAAAACTACGTTCAAGTTACTCCCGTCTAAATTTATGGCCGATTCGGTTGACTTAATCCCACTTGATCATCTTCAGCCCAATCCGCTCCAACCTCGTGGTTCTCTCACCCCCGACTCTCTCCAAGACCTGGTCGAATCCATCCGACAACACGGTATCCTGGAACCTTTAATTGTCGCTCAAACTCCGGCCGGTTTACAGATTATTGCCGGTGAGCGGCGTTGGCGAGCGGCTAAGATTGTCGGCTTAACCCAAGTCCCGGTGGTCATCAAGCAAACCTCTCCTCAAGGCATGCTGGAAATGGCTATCATCGAGAATGTCCAGCGCACCGATTTAAATCCTCTCGAGCGGGCTAAAGCCTTTGATCGTCTCCATCTTGAGTTTAATCTCAGCACCAACGACATTGCCCAACGGATTTCCAAATCCCCCTCATATGTCTCCAATACTTTACGGTTACTTAAACTCCCTGATGCCTTAAAAGATGGTTTGCTTTCCGGGGTTATCACCGAAGGTCATGCTCGAGCCCTCTCGGCGATTGAGGACCCTCGGGCGATGATCGAAGCCTACAAAATCGTCATGCGCGAGTCGGCCTCGGTCCGTCGGGCTGAAGAGTTAGCTCGCCGCTTTAAACACGACACCGGCCAAAAGCCAAAAGCTAAACATTTAGCCAGTCAAACTTTGCTCCTGTCTCAAGAATTAGATCGCATGCAAGATGACATTCAAGCCTCTTTGGGTCAGATCTCTCAGGTTAAATTGAAGCAGTCACAGCGTCAAACCAAACTTTTTATCGTTCTCAAGGGGTCTCCCAAAATCACCGATGATATTTTAAAAAGGATACATCAGGTCTTAATCACTCTCAAACCTCAGAATCCGGCGTAAGTAGTTTTTTCCAATTGTCCAATCCGATTCAGCGGCCAATATCTAAAGAAAACGTGACCGACGATATTACCCATTTCGACTGGTCCCCAAGTGCGTGAATCGCTGGAATGCGGCCGATTATCACCCAGGACAAAATATTGTCCGGTGGGGATGGTCACCGGTCCATTGGCCATGTAAGCTCCCGGGCGTGTTTCGATGGCTGCCCCTATATAAGTTTCATCCAACGGTTGGTTATTAACGACGACGTGATTGTTGGTAATCGTGACCGTATCCCCGGGTAAACCAATCACTCTTTTGATAAAATCACAACCGGCGCCCTCGGGACATTGAGCTTGTGGGGGTGACCGAAAGACCACTACATCCCCGCGTTTCGGCTGGTTAAATTTATAGGAAATTTTATCGGTTAAGAGATATTCACCGTGGTGAAAATTAGGAATCATCGAGTCCCCGTTTACCTGGTGCGGCTGCATTAAAAACAGGTAAACAATTAAAAAGATCGATAAGGCAATTACCACCGTTTCAATAATGTCTAAGAAGAAACCGCCGATGGTTCTAAACACTGTTGACATAGATAAATTGCCCAAAAACTGCCCGACTGACCGGGCGACCCCATTATTGCTTTATCCGGATTCGCTGGCAAGACCTAGTTTCTCCTGGTAGAATAAGTCAAATCGACCGCCATTTACCGGACCGCTTAGCTCAGCCGGCAGAGCGCTTCGTTCACATCGAAGAGGTCGCAGGTTCAAATCCTGCAGCGGTCACTTAAAAAGAATTTTGCCGCGGTGGCGGAACCGGCAGACGCGTACGCTTCAGGAGCGTATGCCCACTTACGGGCGTGGAGGTTCAAATCCTCTCCGCGGCACGTTAAAATAGTTTGGCTGTTAAGCCGAGGTGGTGAAACTGGCAGACACGCAGCCTTGAGGAGGCTGTGCCCTTTAACAAGGCGTGGAGGTTCAAGTCCTCTCCTCGGCACTCAATTATAGGACTCATAGCTCAGCTGGCAGAGCGCTTCTTTTACACAGAAGAGGTCAGGGGTTCAAATCCTCTTGAGTCCACCCTTAGCCAAGCTAGCCAACCTTTCGACTTTGCTCAAAGTCATACAGGTGGTAAGTTAGGAGATAATGCCAAGCTAGCCAAGGTGGTCACTTTTCTAGCCTGGAGCCAAAGTGATTATCTAATAGATTAATCGAGAAAATCTCCATATCTTGTAACTAGATATGCTAGTTACACAGATAGATGGGGACAAGTTCCAGCAATTCCTTTACACAGAAAAAGGATTGAGCCGGAACCCAACTTCCCATAATTCCAATACGGCAAGGTTTCGACTGATCCAAAAGTTCTTGGTGAATTTGGAGTGGGAAAAAGAGAATTTCAGAGATTTAATAAGTGGTATGGAGGAACGAGGAAATAAACCCTCAACAATCAATAAAATAATCACCATGGGGAAATATATCGATGAATACCTCGGTTCAGACACAACCAAGGGGTTCAAATATCGAAGGGAACGAGTAGCTAAAATTGATAATCTATTGACTCCTCAAGAAATCCGTCAACTAGCTGAAATACAAATTGCATACTCAAAGTTTAGGGGTTACATTAACGATCGCCAGAAGACCTTAATAATGCTTCTCGGTACCACCGGCTGTCGTATCTCCGAGGCCTTAAATCTTACCTGGGATGAAGTTTACCTGAATCCAAAACCTCATGTAGTTTTCTTACTTACCAAAAATGGTGAAGATAGGAAGGTGCCAATAGGGGATGAGGTTTACCGCCTAGTACAAACCCTCCCACACATGGGTAAAAACGTCTTTTTTTCTTGTAGACAGGGCATTTATAACCTGCAACAAAACAACCTTGACCTAAAAAGAAGGGCTAAGTTATGCCATATTAATAAAAGGATTTATAATCATCTTTTCCGCCACTCCTTCATTTCAACCATGCTGGAGATCGGAACCAGTGAATCAGATGTAATGAAGCTAGTTGGACACCATGATTATAAAAGCCTGCTTAGGTATAAGAACAGCCAGCTAGATTATTATTCTGGAGTAATTAGATTCCATCCCTTGTTAAATTCAGAAATCACCTGGAAAGAACGCACTCATCAATTGTCTGAATTGATCCATAAGATTTACGATACAGATAAATTCCCATTAAGTATTGACTGTAACGAAAGTTTAGTATCAATCACTATCCGTAATCTTGATTCCCTTTAAAATATCTGATTATTTTCACCCCAGTATTTTTTAAGAAATGACACCTCACCTGGATCTGCAAAAAAGGTTAAAGCCTTACAAAACCCGGAATAACCCTGGCGATCGAAGTCGCTTTCCACCCAAATAGATTTTCCCCAAATATCCACGACTTTATGTGGGAGGTACCTGATCCTGCATTTATAATGTGCTTCTTCTCTTAGATTGGTCTGGACCTTTTGTATTATTCAGGTATTTTATTTGTTTAATGGACTTTCCCACAACCCGTATAGATTTATGATCGTCAATTTGTACCGACACAAAGATTTTGATCCCTAGTGGTCTCTTACTCATGCTTTTTCTCCATCACTGGATATTTTGATACAAGAATCAAATCCTCTATCTTTCCTCCAACTAATTAGAGCGTCGTGAATACTCACAAAATCTCTATTTAACTCTCGCTTCCGCAGTTGTCTTTCAGAGTTAGGTTTATAGCCGCCGTTAAGATCGGCATCAATCAACTTACCAAACTCCTCATCATTTCGAGCTAGATTGGTTAATAGAGAAGATCGTCGGGACATACCTTTCTTCCATCTGCCCATTGGTTTTGGACAGCAATCACTTTATTATCTGGATCACCTTCTAGTTTGAGAGTGCCGGTGGTTTGGAATTGTCGGTTCTTGGCTACAATAACCAAACCGTTATTGGCAAATAACTGTTCGCTATTTACCGCAATCTCCTGTGCATTTTTCTTAAACCTATGAACAAAAATCACACAGTCTGGATCTTGAAATAGAGCACTACTATCTTTGAGGTCGTTAAGGGTGGGAATGGCGGAATCGCTGATAAGTTTCCTAGTATGGGCCACGATCACAACCGGTGTTTCAATATCCCTCGCTAGAGTTTGAAAGTTTCTGATCAAGACTCCAATCTTTGCCTGCATCTGCTCCCCTAAATCAGGAACAAGATAATGGATGTGGTCGATGAAGATTATATCTGCCAGGTGTAGGTTGCTTCTGATGTGAGCTTCTATTTCCAGGTAACTGATACCAACATCAGGGGCGACAATCTTTAAGTTCTCAATCTCCTCGTCGCCATAAATCGAATGGATGGGAGCGGTAATAGCATGGCCTGATTCCAGTGAGTAAATCAGTACTTTTTTGTTTTGTTCAACCGCTATGTTGGCCGCAATGTTGCCTAAGAAGGTGGTTTTCCCGGAACTGGTTACACCAGCCAGAATGGTGATGGTACCTGGTAAAAACCCCTTAATCATCCTGTCAAGGTAAAAGAAACCAGTCTTGGGAGCTGTCTCTGCCAATTTTAAGTTGTCCTGGTATTTTTAAGATGATTCCAAGTAAGAAAACATCTTCATACAATCCCCCTTTTCATGGCTTCTTGGGCGTATGCTTGATCTCCCCATTCACCCTTGTTGGCCATAGCTTTGAGTTCGGCGTCGGGTTTCAAGCTGGCTAAATAGGCGTAATCCTCCACTACTAACGCCTGGTCTTTAAGAATCTTGTGGAATAAACCGGGGGGATTAGTAATCTTGGCACCTCTGGCTGTATACTGGCCTACTACTTCACACCATTTCTGATAAGTTGAAGTCCATAATTTATTGGAACAAGCATTTGGTTTTTGTATTGGTGGTTTTTCTATAGAAGATATGCTTGTTTCTTTAATTG
>MHDC01000005.1 GCA_001803415.1 Microgenomates group bacterium RBG_16_45_19
TTTTCCTTCGTTTTGTTAACCCTTCTCTCCCTCTTATTGCCTAACAATGCCGCGGTATTTGCCCAAACCTGCACCGTGCCAGACCAGCCACAGTGGGAAGTACCCGGGATAACCAGAACCAGAGTTATTGGGTTCATCAACCCAACCGATAGAATATATCAAAATTGGACCGATGTACCTAGAGCCGAATATTACACTATCTTATTTAGTACCGATGGCGGCAACACTTGGAAATTTACCGGCCGTACCCAAGCACATCTGTTAACTTCGAATTCCGGTTATTTGTACGTTCAGGCTTATCAGACTTATAATTTCCGCATCACTGCTCATAATAGTTGTGGAGCCGGAGCTTTTCTTGAAGGATTATCACCAGCAACATCTGTGCCAACCCCAACAAATACTCCTTCACCCACCCCCACTCCAATACCGTCTCCTACCTCAATTCCCACACCCACTCCGGCACCTTCACTGACCCCTTCACCGACTCCCACTTTAGTCCCCACAATACCTCCTACCCCTACGCCAACTCCAATATTTAGACCATTACCAACCAAGAAACCAACTCTCATTCCTCCTCCTGGGCCATTATCAACAATATCAAGGAGAAGATCTGCTTACCTCACTAAACCTCCATCCCCATCTACACCAAGTCAAATCATTAGACCTTCGACTTGGTAACCTTCTCGATCGATCGCACTACTTTCTTCATTCTTATCCCGCCGAGACTTAATCAATTTCTTGATCAACGCTACTGGTAATGGCTCATCCAGCGGCAACCGGACGGTGGCCTTGGCCGTTTGGTATCCCTTCAGCTCATGTTCATATTCGGCAATCACCGGCGGCGGCACATACAGACCAATGTGTTTCTTTGCTAACCGAAAATACGCCAGACGCCCTTTGTAACCGTAATAAGGCATACCGTAACTGATTTTTTCCACCGCCTTCGGTCGGACTCAAACCTCCCAGTATATCAATTAACTCGGCCCAACCAACCCCTCAGTTCCTTGTCTAAGTCTTCATTTGTACCCCGCTGATAACCCTAGCCAAACATTAACCATGATGGCTTAAACAGTAACAACACCCCAATCATAATCATTAAAATCCCGCCAACTAATCTGGATACTTTAGCATATTTACTCTGGATGCCCACGGCTTTCAAAGTCAACATGGCGGTGAAAAAGATAAACAAATCATCCAGCATAAACACCAACACATAAAATATTAGGTATAGATCATATTGCCACCTTGGGAGATTGGACAGGCTTAAAACTTGGGTATACACCGCCGGTAATCCCGCCGAACAAATTAACTCAACCAGATTAACCGCCACCGCTAAAAGCATTATCCCGCCCAAAGCCACCAGCAATTGTTTCTTGGCCGTGATGTCGCGCAATTTGCCAAAGATTTTTTGCCTCTTTTCATCCCCCACCACCTTACAGCCCGATTGATCCCGATAATAGTCTCTGAGGTACATTCCCCCCGCCGCCGAAGCCACCAAGCCTATACCCACCCGCACCCACGCAACCATTCCTAAAAAAATGAATAAGTTTAACCAAGCGGCTAAAAATAAAAAGTACACCAAAGCCGAGGTGGCAATAAACACAGTGCCCAATAGCCACATCCGTTTTCGGTCTTTCATCCCAAGAAGCAAACTTATCAAAAATAACAAGGTCCACATGGCACAAGGGTTGAAACCATCCATCAAGGCAATAAGAAAGGTTAATACCGGCAGAGACAAACTGGCTAGATTAACCGCCCCTAACAACGGCACATTAAGTAATTGCCCGGCCGGTTGCGGTGTTTCGACTTGGGCGTTTTCACTCATCACTTGAATATACCGGGTTTCAATTTGCTTACCCGTTGTCTCGTTATCCCTAAAGCCGCTCACGTACTCATCGCCAATGATGGTAAACGGTACTCCGGAAACGTCGGCGTTTAAATCCCGGCCTCGCTGCTGCAATAAGAGGGCATTAACTAAGTTTTGGCTAATCTCGTAACTTTTTATCACTAAATCAGGATATTTAGTCTTGAGCTCGGTCAAGAAAACCTTTTCTTTAGCGCAATGCGGACAACCCTCAGCCCAAAAAAATTCCACCCAATCATGATTTTGAGCCAAAACCGGAACGACGGCCATGGTTAAAAACATTAAACCAATTAAACAAACTAGCAATTTTTTAAGCATCGATCATTTATCTCTATGTTCGTTAATCACCGCCATTAACTTGTCTTTCTCCACTTCACCGTTCAAGCGCCTTATTTCCTGACCGGTTTTATCTAAAAAAATAAACACCGGTAACGTGCCGCTCTCGACCTTATTCCTTTCAATCGCCGTTTTATCTTGGTCAAAATCATAGTATTCGGTTTTAAGCCAAGGTAATTCCTTCTCAATTGCTTGCCACCGGGGGCGCATCACCAGGCAGCCATTGCACCACACCGCTCCGATTTTGATCACTTTCATAACTTCGCCTCCATTTTTTCAATGCGGATGGCCATGCCCTTGATAATGGCTAAACCAATTTTTCTATAAGCCGAATTTATAATCCTGCCAAAGGTTGGTTGTGAAATCTTCATTTTTTCAGCAGCCTTAAGCTGTTCCAAACCATCCACTTCATGCAGTTTAATCGCCTCCAATTCATCCGACAGCAAGACTACTTCTCGAAGCTCCCTGAGGGGAATCCCTCGGGGTTTAAAATAATAGACGTTCGGTTTAAATCGTAGGCAACGTTGGCCCCTTGGTCTCGGCATAACTCTAGTATAATCATTCCCCGTCCCTACCTCATCAGTGAATCCCATTTCGATCAGGTCGGGATTCTTTTAGGCTGATTTTTGTAAGTCAGCCAATTGTTCCTCCACTTCCTCGAGTTCTTCTTTCAAGGCAGTCTGGTAATCTTGGAGATCCTTAATTCCAAAATATCTGTTTAAACCTCGTCCATATCCCATTCTGCGACCATAACCCATACCTCGGCCGCACGGGCCAAAACCTCTGCCGGTTAACGGCCCCATTCCTTGAGGTCCGGTTTGATCAAGCGCTGGCATAATCCTCACCTCCTTCACCAATCATAATGAATATATATTCATTATATCATGGTTGTCAATTGGTGTGCCGGCCTAGCTGCGGGTTATACGATAAAATCGAGACCTAATCTTCCTGAGCCTGCCGAAGGATTATCACCCTAAGCCCTTAGTTCCCTTTCCACCCTTTCATTCAAGTAGACTTTCATCAGCGACTGATAAGGTACATCTTTCTTGTTTGCCAACTGTTTAATCCGAGCCAATAAAAATGCGGGTAAGCGTAGAGATATTGCCTCAGTTGTTGGTTTTAACTTCGACAAATCCATCTTAGCTTCCCTGTTCATATCAAAATAGTCAGTCGCATCATGAGTCGCCCAGAACTTCCTCTCATCATCCTCACTGTTAAACTTTGGTATTATTTTTACATTTTTATTTTTCATATTGCTTCCTTTCCTTGTTACTTTGATTTCTAGCAGATATTATTCTGATTCGCTGTTCCCGAATAGTAAAAATGATCGTTAACTTCCTTCTTAGGTTTGTAACACCTAAAGCCGCATACCTTTGCTCTTTACTAGAATGTTTTTTATCCGGAAATAGTTTCAGTCGTTTGTTAAAAAATACTTCTTCGGCTTCTTTTGCATCAACTTTATGCTTATCCCAATTCTTTTCTATATTCCCTATATCCCAATCAAAAGCAATTGGTATTAGCAACGACTTCATGATACAAAGTATATTACTATAATATACAATGTCAAGTCTCGAAATCAATTATCCGTTAAAAATTCCATATCTAGCGAGTTCGTGTTTGAAATAACTCAGCTCCATACATCTTAAATTTCGTTGGCCTTGACTCCCTTCCCGTCGAGCTCTTTGTTAACCGCGGTAATATCTGAAGTCGCAAAGTACACCGCAACCGTGCCGGGATTAAGGTAAGCGATACCCCACCATCTATACAAAATTTAGACCCTTATTAAGCCGCGAAATCCCCGAGCCGCATAGTAAGATTCCGCCCCGTTGTGATATACAAAAACTTGGCCGTAGCGGCGATCGGCAAAGATCGCCCCGCCAAGTTGTCTAATTTCCCCGGGGGTTTTCAGCCAACTCGATGTTTTCATATCGAAAGCACCAAGTTTCTGCAATTCTCGATATTGTGCCTCCGTTAACAACTCAATACCCATGGCCGCTGCCATATCCATCGCGTTATTTTCCGGTTTATGCTCTTTCCTTGCCTCCCACGCTTCACGATCGTAACACACATTTCTGCGGCCTTTAGGACTCTCCGCTGAGCAGTCATAAAAAATGTATTCACCCGTCTTTCTATCATGACCAACCACATCCGGTTCACCGCCGGTTCTTCCCCAACCGTCATTGCTTCTTCCAGCGCTAGGCCATTCACCTCCATCGCCCTTGTGACAAAGTGTTGGTTAATGGGTTTTATCAAGGCATAAAAAGTTGTGTTTAAATCACCCACCACACAAGCCCCCAACCGACAACATCGAGTACTCTCCCGGAATTGGCCCGGAGGCTTCAATATCCACCGAAATGTACCTTTCTTTCAATTCTGTCATCAGCCCATTTATACTATCGAACCTGCCCAGGCATACTTATTAAATTTCGGCGACTGATGCCTGCCCACTAATCTCAAGCTCTGTATCCCGGCAATTTCAGCCATCCGTATTAAATGAGTCAAATCTTCTTCAATAGGCGTTTCTTTGGCTTCAATAGCTAGCCTGCTATCTAATACAAAATCAATTTCGTGTCCGGTTTTTAGCGCATAATATTGCACTTGGCCCATGCGAGTTAACTGATTAAATAGAGTGTTTTCAAATTGAGCCCCACCCGATATTTCTGCCAAAGTATTTGCCAGGCCGGTATCGCAAAAGTATAGCTTCCTTGATTTAACGATTTCTCGATCAATAATTCTGGTATAAACCGGGACGGTGTTAATTAGGTATGTTTTCTCAAAAAATGAAATGTAATTGGTAATCGTTGGGCGCGATAAACCCATCAGGCTCGATATTTTACTGTACTCTACCCTACTGCCCACTCGTCCTGCCAACAGCTTAGCCAGTGCGTATAAATTGCGCTCATCCGAAAAATCAGCCAAAGAGCGAATATCGATATTGACATATGAAGACATAATATCCAATAAAAAGTCTCGTTTCTCGGCCTCAGATTTTGCCAGCACCACCTGAGGAAACCCTCCAAACCGTACGTATTCTTCATAATACGAAGCAAGACGATTATATTCGAGGTTGTTAAACTGACCATCTTCCCAATCTGCCTTAGCAAACGGAATCCCTTTAAAAGTTAAAAATTCTCTAAAATCCAAGGGGAATAATTCAAAAATCTTTTTTCTTCCTGATAATGATTCTGAAAATAGATTTTTCAGATAAAATGAGCTCGATCCCGTAACAATAAATTTGATGCCATAATGATCGGTTAAATATTTAATCGCACTTGGACTGTCCTTTACCAACTGAATCTCGTCCAGGACCACCACCATGGGCTTATCCGGCACCAACCCTTGGGCTATAAACGATTCCCGAATCGCCTCATAGTTCTTTTGATGAAATAGTTCCCGATTATCCGGGCGCTGTAGATCAATGTTTAGGGAATTTTTTATAGGTATGTCCAAAAGAAGCTGTGTCACTAACGTCGTTTTACCCGTTCGTCTCATCCCAGTAATCACCGTCACTACTGGGGTCTGGGCATGAGCCAAAAGATCCGAATAGATTTTTCTGGGGTAAAACATATGCAATTATTACTTTACATAAATCATAACTATTTATCAAGTGTGAATTACATAAAACCGCACCAACCCCCTCCACATCTAGACGTTATGTCCATACCCGAGACGTTGTCTTGAAGCACGATTATGGCGTGATAGATGAATTAACTATCATTGACGTCCCATTTTGTAACTTCCAAAACCAAAAACTGGTACCAGTTTGTACCATAACCTGCTTTCTAGAGTATAAGTTGTTTAAGTCCTATCTAGCTCCCCGTGCACAAACTTATTTATCCTGAGTTTACCGAACGGGCTCCATGGGAGGACATCCGAAAAATGTTTGATTCCGTCCTTAAACGCCTCGGTGAACAAATAAATGCTCCAGAAAACCCCTGTTATTTATTTTTTTAACACGTATACTGTCTTCTTGCCTTCGCCCACTCTCCTTACCAACCCCCGATCAACCAATCCTTTTATGCGCCGCTGAACCGTCCGTTCCGGAACCTGTAAAATATCAAGTAAGTCTTGTAGGTTAGCCTGATCGAATTGCTGCAGGTAATCTAAAATCTGGATTTCATCACTATTTAATCGAATTTCCGATTTATTTATACCAATATGCTTCAACAGGTCTATTTGTTGGCCCAACTCTTTAACTACCTCATAAAAACCGGTCACATAATAATCGAGCCAAGGATCTAAATTAGCTTCCCTTTGTTCCTGATAGTTACTGGCCTGGTTTAAAGCCTCATAGTATTTGGTTTGATTTTGCCAATAATACTTATCCAGGACTAAGCTGCCTCGAAAATCATAACCGGCTCGATCTAAGATTAATTTCACCAACAATCGCGTTACCCGACCATTACCATCACTAAATGGATGGATGGATACAAATTCATAGTGAAATATCCCCGCCAACAACACCGGGTGTAATTCCAGTGGGTTCTCATTTGCCCAAGCGAATAATTCCCTTAGGAGTGATATAAGTGTAATAGCCTCCGGTCCAGTGTATTTCAGAACTTCTTTCTTACCAACTATGTCAACAATATAAACTGGTCCAGGTCTCAAATGACCCACCTTTTCCTCTGGCAACAGATCCTTCATGACTAATTTGTGAAGTGACAATATCTCTTTCAAGGTCAGAGTCCGTTTCCCCTTGGCCTTCGTTCCCACCCAATCCCAGGCTTTTTTATAATTGGTGACCTCGATCACTGACCGTTCCCATCGGTTTAACTTCCCCGCCAAAGCTTGTTTCACCTGGTTTTGGTTTAGTGGGTTTCCCTCAATACTGGTCGAGCTGTGAACCGACTCAATCGCCGCTTTGTAGCGTAAGGCAATTTCCTGCTCCGGTAAAATTGAGGCGCTATCAATTCTGACTCTGGCTGCCTCTATCTGGGCAATCAAGTTGTTCATCTGGGGACTTATCGAAAAGTTAGGTTTATACATAAACCCATTATAGCACATTCCCGCCAAATACCCGCCACCATTCCCGCCAACCAAATTCTACAGGTTTATGC
>MHDC01000006.1 GCA_001803415.1 Microgenomates group bacterium RBG_16_45_19
GTTAACGGTCCAATCAGCGGAGATAGGCATAGGTTAATAGCAGCAGAATATCAAAGCGCTAACTTTTATGGTAGTAGCAGGTGCTTTAAGTGAGCGACCGACGAGTGAAGGTGAGAGTGACGCCGGCGACCGGACCTTCTTGAGTCAGGTCTTCGGCGGCGGCGAGAGTGATGGTGTCGGTGGCAATGGTGGCGATTTCATAGGTGCCGTTGTTTGAAGCCGAACCTTCCACGGTCACTTGACCCATGACTTGAAGCCAACCATCGGTGGCAAAATCACCACTGGCCCGAACGATAGTATCGGCTGAGGGGGGATTTTCATTAAAGGTAATATTGACACCGGTTAAAACTATTTTCCAGTTGGGATCGACTTGCCAGACAGCAGTAACCGTCAGACCATCATTAGTGATGGTGCCGGTGGTTTCAAAAGGGAGATAGCCCATTTCCCGAGTCCGGACCGTGATAGCGGTATCGGTGGTGTAATTGTAGGTAGCGGTAGCTTGGTAAGTATCACCAGATACAAGCGTGGTAGCAGTGGTGTTCATGAGTTCAGTGGTGCCAGTGTAGACCCAACATTGAGTGTTCTCTGTCACTCCAGTAATGGTCAGGGTAACCGGTTGATTAACTGTCGTCGAGGAGCCATCGGAATTTCTGATAGTGGGAATGTCACCTTCGTTAGTGACATTGATGGTCACCGCACCCCCTGAGTTGTTGTAGACGTCGGCTTTGGCGGAATAGAGAAAGTGGGTTTGGCCGGCGGCGCCATCGGATAAAGCCACTTGATTGGTGTCCGCCAGAGCGTCGGCTTTGGTGGGGTAGAAAGCCAGAGAATCAACGGTGACGGCGTTGACATAGTACATGTTGCCATCGGTTAAACCGATAGTGTCCGTGCCACCCTGATCTTGATAATAAATAGCATCACCATCGGTATAACCATGGCCGGTAGCGTCAATCTCGTCATTATCAGCGTCAACGTCAGTCTGAGTGTGAAAAGCGATGGCGGCCGGGCCACCACCGGAGAAAGTGTGGCCGTTGAAAGTATAGGTGCCGGCAGCCGTAATGCGGATAGAGTGGCCTAAATCGCCGTCGTGATTGTCGATAAATTCACAGGTGGTAATGCCGCCCGCTTCGGCGGCAGAGGTGAAGGCAACCGCGCCGTAATCGTCGCCGACCCGTTGGTTAGCGAAAGTAGAGTTGGAGAGGTTGGCGTCATTTAAGACAATTTCGTTACAGGCGATAAAAGTGATGTTGTCTAAGGTAACCGTGGAGCGGAGGGTAACGGTGGCGTTGATGATGGTGGTGCCGCCGAAATCCAAGATAGCGCTAGCCGAATGGCCGGAATTGAAGCGCCAGTAAAAGGGCGACCCGCCGACAAAAACAGAGTTGGTAAAGCTGATAGTATCGTTAGCTTGGCCGTCGAATTCAAAGCCGACTTTGTTATCGTCGACGTGCCAATCGAGATAATCGAGTTCATCGGCTTGGGTGCGAAATTGGAGGGTGCGCAAGTTGACACTAAGGTGGATCGGGTCAGTGCCACCAATTTTGATTGGGGCCAGGAAGGTGGCGGCAGAACCTTCGCGGAGCATGATCCGCTGTTGGCCAACGGAAGCGTTGAGAACAAAATCCAGATCGTCAAAACTTAACGGATTGGTACTGGTGCCACCAGCGAGGGCTTGTTCATAAACAATCACCAGATTACCCCAACGAAAACTGACGGCACCATAACGGCCTTGTGCCAGGGTCAAGATGCTGTCGATGGCGGTGGCGACGATAGACCCAGACGTGGCAAAACGAGTGTCGGTGGACTGGTCTACTTGGATACCGACGTGGTTGTAGCCGTCGGGTTTGGTAGTGACGGTGCCTTTGGCGCCGACCGACCAAGCCCGGTAGGCGGTACCATCCCGGGCGACGAATAAGAGGCCGCACTGGCCGGAGTCGGTAGTTTTGGAGATATCGACGTAGTCACGGGAAGTGACAAAAAAATAGTTAAATAAAACAATCCCCCCGCTTAAGTCACTAGCTGAGGCAAAATTGAGCTGAGGCCCGCCCACGGTCGAGCCAGCGGCGGAAGCGGCGGGGGTGCAGTCGGCTACGGCCCAATAAGGATTGAGGCCTTGGTCAGTTTGGAGGGCGGCGGCGTCGAAGGCAGTGGTTTTAGCGCCAATGGCGGCGAGGGAAAGCGAGGTTTGGTAGATATTACCCCAGGCGTTGGCGCCGCCGAGGGTGATCCAATAGCCGGATTCGAGCAAAGTCCCGTTGGTAGTGTCGGATTGAATGTAGGGAGAGATGGAGATAGGGGTGCCGGCGCCATCATCATTGATGGCGACAGAAATGGAACGGGTGTTTTCGTTGAATTGGCCCCGCCAGGTATTGGCGGCTACGGCACCTAAGGCTTTTTTAATTTGGTAAGCCAGACCGCCAGAATTGGCGCCGGCATCACCGTTGGTAATGTTGGTCCAGGGCGGTTCGCAAGTGGGACCTATGCCGCCATCGGTGGTTAAAAAGGAGAAGATGAGGCAATCGTCGGCATCGGTAGTGACGGCAACGCCGTCAAAAGGGTTGGTGCTGTCGTCGGCCGCACTTAAGGCATTGGTATTGATTGGATCATTAGTATCGATGTTTTTGACGGAGACCACGGTACAGGTGTAGGTTTCGGCTGAAGCCAAGGTGATAGTGGGGGAGGTGACACTACTAGAAGTGGCGATGAAATAGTAAACGGCGGCGCCGTGGGCGCCATAGTCGGCGGCATAAATGGTAGACCAGTTGGCCGGCGCGGCACCAAAGCCAACCGCGTCATTATTACAAAAGGCGATGAGAAGATCATCGGTTTCATGAACAGGCATGTCCGGTTGGTACGAGGCGGCAGTAGTAGTACCTTCGGTAAAGGCGAAATCGCGAATAGCAGGCATAGTAAAGGCAGAATAGCATGTGGTTTGCTTTTAGTCCAAAGCTTTGCCATCATGGTGAGGTGAGACTGTGTGGGTGGCTGCTTTTAACCTTAGCGCTAATGGGATATCCCGCCAGGGTGTTGGCCGCGGCTGAGTGTGCGGTGACCATTTCTCCTTTGGGGTTACCGGTAAATACAACCAATATTGCTATACAATTCACCCTGACCAATTCAGGAACTGAAACTTTACGTTCGGCAGAGATTGAACTACCAGTTCAAGAGGAATTGACTTATACAACTGACCAGGTTACCAACTGGACAGTACAAGATAACGGGAATGCGGTTTCGTATATGAATGGTGAGTTATCACCGGGTGCTAGTTTTGTGACCAGTTGGATGATGACTGCTGGGGAAACCGAGGGAATGAGTGGTGACTGGACGGTGGGGATGGCCGAGGATGAATCAGCTTCTGATCTAATTGGATGCACAGGGAACTTAGGTATGTACTCGAATGCGAGCGTGGATATAACCGCGCCGGTGGTAAGCGGTTTGAGTGTGGCGGCGGCGGGGACGAATGTAACGGTAAGTTGGACCACGAATGAGGTGGCCACGAGCAAAGTGAGGTGGGGAACTCAGGCAGGGAATTATAGTGGGGAGCAGGTAGATAATTCATTGTCATCGAGTCATTCGGTGGTGATTATTGGTCTAACACCGGGTATTACTTATTATCTAGTGGCTCAGTCGACCGATGCCGCCAATAATACCGGGTCAAGCGGGGAATTCAGCTTTAATATGCCAGGAGTAGTAACCGATACTCAAATATTGACGGTGACCCAAACGAGCACAGTGACAAATCAGGTAACCCAAGTAATAGGGGAACGGGATACAACCAAGCCGACAGTGAGTTTAAATGAGACGGTAAAGGCGCTAGATGACACACCACCGACCTTGACGGGGAGAGCAACGGATAATAAAGGGATATTGCGGGTCGACTATAGTTTGGATGGGGGTACGAATTGGATCGGGATTGAGAAGATAGAGGGCCAAGGGAAGAAAACGGCCACGTTTAGCTTAAAGATACCTGAGCTTCTCGATGGGACGTATGAGTTGGTAGTGAGGGCGATAGATACCTCGAATAACGTCGGGAAAACTAAGAAGCAGACTTTCACCATTGATAAGCTGGCACCTAAAATTGGGCCGGCGGTGTGGTACCAAGGTCCATTTCTATTGTCAACCAACAGCTCGGGAGCTTTGGAGGGGTATGAAGGGTTTAAGCAACGGGTGATCGTGACGGCCGTTGGGGGGGCGACTGAGGTGACGTTGCATCTTAAGTCAAATGAGGGTGAGGCTCAAGTGGTGTCCTTGACTGAAACAAGCGGAGTCTGGATGGGGGACTTGGATTTGGCGGCCGGGGAATATCAGGTGTGGGCGGCGTCAATTGATGGGGCAGAGAAACAGGAAGCACGAGCGATGGGCACATTAGTCATTCACCCTCAGGCTGTGATCACCAGCCAGGGGGAGGCGAGATCCGGGGTGAGGGTGCAGGCCTGGCGGTTGGACCCCTTAACCGGCCATTTTACAGTTTGGGACGGGTCCGGGTATGGGTTAGATAATCCGGTGACTACTTCTATCCACGGTGCTTACTCTTTACTATTGCCGGCGGGCACTTATTATCTGACGTATAGTCATGAGGGGGTGGGAGTAGGACGTTCTCACTTATTTGACCTGGACAAAGCGGCGGTGGTGTCGGAGCCGGTAGAGCTAAGTCGAAAGCGCTTCTGGCAGGTGGGACCGTGGGTGATCCCGGTGCCCAAGATGGCTATTGATGAGGCGGTGATGACCATATTACCTGAGGATGGGGGTGAGGCGGCTAAGTTAGTTGAATACAAGCTGCCGTTGTTTGGGTTGAGTCGCGACCAGCAGGTGATGTATTCGACGGCGTGGCGAGGGAGGCCGACGGTAGTGGCGATTTTCTCAGAGCAAGTAGTGGAGAAGGATCGGCTACTCAAGACGCTGGCTGAGCTGAAAGTAGCTACCCAAGCACGGGTGTTGGGGATAGTGGAACAAGTGCCACCATTGCAAACGTCCCTGCTCGAACAACGGTGGCAGAGTGAGGTCCCTTTGTATGCCGATGTGGAGGGGAGTATTAGCCTGCAGTTAGGGGTGACCAGTATCCCAACGTATCTTTTAATTGACGGTGGGGGAGTGGTGCGAGTAATCATGCCGGGTATGGTGGAGACAGACCGGTTGATGGAATTGGTTGGGGAAATGGGTCGTTTAGGAGGATGAAGAGCGATCGGTCAATAATACAGTGTGCTATTTCCTTGCACTTATATATTGAGAGAAGAGGACTGTATTGTATGGGGGTGGTTTAGATGATGGGTGGCTATGAGGCCGAAAAGTGATGGTGAGTATATTTTGTTAACTCACTCTTTACCTTGGTAGGAAGAATTTTTTTACGGTCATTGACAGCAGGGGTAAAGCACTTTGCAATAGATACATGGTCAGACAACATAAAGTACTCATCGTTGATGATGATGAGCAGCTGACAAAAATGTTTCAGACGGCGCTACAACTAACCGGGATTGAGACGCATACGGCGAGCCGGGGTGATCAAGCCTTGACAATGATTGAGCAAGATCAGTATGATTTGGTTCTTTTAGATATTATGATGCCGGAAACCGACGGTATATCGGTGTTGCATCAATGGCCAAAAGAGGCACCGACCAAGAAGAAAGATGTAGTCTTGATTACCAGTTTAGCTCCAGAAGCGATGGCGATAGAGGGGAAACAGTTAGGGATATGGGCATGTTGGAATAAGGATGAGTTGACCCACGAAGAGCTGGTAAAGCGAGTCAGACAGTTATTTACTTAACCCCAATCTGGATGACGCTTAAATAGAGGAGCCAGCCGGTCAGGCCAATCAGATTGAAAGTAAAGATGACGCCGAGGAGAAACTGGTTACGGTCGACGGCTGGAGACGAGTTAGACATAGATACATTTTAGTATAACAGGTTGTGTACCTGAGGGGGGTACCGGCTTATGGGTTGGTGGTGGCAATTTATTTTTCAGAATGGGTGGTTTGTGGTGAATATGTTTGGGGCGATGGTGTTTTTGGCGATTTTTTGGTTATATTTGGATGCTTGGTGGCAACGACGACACTGGTGGGATATACCCCGCTTAAGCGGTTATTTGCTCCTGGCGCTGTCGATGGTAGCCGCGGCAGCCAGGGTGGAATTACCGCTGGGGCAGCAAGGGTTGATCAACCCGACGGCGTTAGTGGCCTTAACCATAGGTTTGCGAGTGTTGGCTTATGGGTCGATTGGATTGGGCTTGGTGGGTGAACCAATCCAGCCGCGGCCAGAATATTCAAAGTCTACATTCCACGGCTGGGTTGGGTTGACCGTCGGCTGGAAACTGGTAGCGGGCTGGTCATGGCTGCTGGCACCGCTAGCTTCATTGGTGGGACTCTTATACTGGCGCCGGGGAACGGTGGGCTTGGAGCGACACATTAAACCAATGGGGATAGCCTTTTTTGTCCTCAGTGTAGCTGAGCTATGGAGCTTAAGGCCGTTATTTGGCAACACAGCCTGGGTGTGGTTATACCAAATAGTCGCCCCCTTTAGCTGGTTTTGGTTGATCGGAGTGGGGCTACTTTTAGCCGCCATCTTGGTGGCTTTTACTTGGGTTTGGCGTTATTTACTGATGCGGTTGGTGACCCAATTGATGTTAGTGTTTACCACGATAATTTTTTTGGTTTTTGTGGTAACCACAGCTGTGTTTACCGCGCTGCTAGTGGCCTCGATGGAGAGGGCGACCATGACCCGGTTGGAGAACGACGTGACTTTGATGGCTGAGGTTATTGACCAGAAACAAGCCACGGCTTTGGCTGATGCTCAGTTGCTGGCCCATGACCCACTCGTGATTGAGGGTTTAATTCAAGGGCCGACGGTGCAGATGATTAATGAGGTTACTCGGGTGTTGGTTGATCGGCATGGTGGCCGGGTGATGGTGGTGACGGCTGAAGGTCAGGTGCTGGTGAGAGGTGAAGAACCGGAGCGGTTGGGGGAGGCGGTATCCTCAGATGTTGTTTACCAGCGGTCGATGGCTGGCGAAGTGCTGACAACGATCCGAGTGGAATCGGTGGGGGTGGTCGAGCACCTCTGGGCTCAGGCGGCAGTACCGGTACATTTTGATACACAAGTGGTGGGAGTGGTAATGTGGAGTGTGCCGATAGATAGTCAGGTGATTCGAGGGCTGGCGCAAGCATCGGGGTTGATCACCAGTGTTTGGGCAGGGGAGCGTTTAATCGCCACTAGTCAGAATGAGCCAACGGTGGTTCCCGGTCTTAAGGAGGGACGGGTAGCCGTGGTTAAGCGGGTACTCGAACAAAACGAGCGCTGGGTCGGTTTAGGCCGGTTTGGAGCGGAGTCTATCTATATGGCTTACGCGCCCCTGATGGATCATGATCAAGTGGCGGTGGGGATGGTGTCGGTGGGGATACCGCAGGCTAGTGTTTGGGCGACCGTACGCCAAGTAGTGGAGCTGACTTTTTTGGTCACCATCGGGTTAATGCTGGGATCATTGATCCCAGCTTATCTGGTATCCCGGTCACTGGCGAAGCAATTACATTGAGTCAAACCTTAAATGAGGATGACATTATGCAGGACCATCAGGGGAATAACCCAACGCCGAGTAAGGGGGGAGTGCGCCAGCAAGAGCAGTTGACGGTGTCGGAAGGGAGATTTCGGAATTTGCTTGAGCAGGCGAATGATCTGATCCAGAGCGCAGATGCCAGTGGTCGTTTTGTGTACGTTAATCCAGCTTGGCAGGCGCTCTTAGGTTACAGTGCCGAAGAAGCGCGGAAACTGACCTTTGAGCAGATAATCGCACCAGAGTACCTGGAGCTGTGTCGGCAGGTTTATGAAAGGTTGAAGCGGGGAGAAGTAGTCAGTACCGTAGAGACCGTCTTTGTTGGTAAAGATAGGCAACGGATCATAGTGGAGGGAAACGTATCAGGCCAGTTTAATAAGGGGGTGTTTGTAGCCACGTGGGGGATTTTTCGGAACGTCACCGAGCGCAAGAAGACCGAAGAGATGTTGCGTTTGCGGACACAAGAGCTGGAACGGATGAACGCTTTGATGGTGGGGCGGGAACAACAAATGGTCGAGATGAAGCGAAAATATGGTATCCAGACAAGTGGCGGGGTAACCATACCAGTAGTATTGAGGCAGTTTGAGCAGGTGATGGTGGGGACGGTAATGAGTTCGCCGGTGGTAACGATTAACGAAGATGAGAGTTTATTGGTAGCCGCCCGGATGATGGCCGAAAAAGCTGTCGGCGCACTGGTGGTGGTAACGGCCAGGGGGAGGCTCGGGATTATCACTGAACGGGATTTTTTAACCCAAACGGCTAAAGGTTTGAAGAAAGCGGATAAAATCTCGGTTAAGTCGGTGATGAGTTCACCGGTCATTACCGTTTCCCCAGAGACAACGATTGACCAAGCGAGCCACCTCTTAAAAGAAATGCATATCCGGCGCTTGCCAGTGGTGAACCAAGGGCAGTTGGTCGGGATTGTGACCCAGACAACCCTCATTTTGGCTTTGCGAGAACAAGTGATCACTGCCTTAAAGCGGAATATGGAAGAGCTGAAACGGATGAACACTTTGATGGTGGGGCGGGAACTGATGATGGTGAAACTAAAACGTCGTTTACAAGAACAGCCAACGGCTCAGACGAAGGGTTTGTATGGTGGAGGTTGAACCGACCCGGCAGTATCGCTCACGACGCACCCTGACGTTGATAGTGGTGATGGGGGTAGTGGGGCTAGTGGTGATCCAAGTGGGGCTGATCCGGGGGTATTTGATGCCTCAGTTTGAAGTGATTGAACAAACCGAAGTCGCGACCCGGTTGGAGCGCATCGTGGTGGATTTACATGAGGAGAGTGAGGTAGTGGCCCTGGTTGCCCGAGATTGGGGTCATTGGGATGATTCTTATCAGTTTGTTCAAGATCACAATCAAGCTTTCATTGAATCGTCATTAAATCAGGCGACTTTTGAGAATTTGGGCTTGGATGTGCTCTACTACTTGGATCGGACCGGGCGACCGATTTTTTTGGCTGAGCCCAGGAGAATAGTCGGCCAAGTCGCAGTCGAGACAGCGGTATACCTGGCACCATTTTACAGTGCCGATGGAGGCCTGAACCAAAAATTTACGACAGAAACGGCGGGGATGGTGGCGGTGGATGGACGAGTGATGGCAGTCGGTAGCAGTCCGATTTTACCCAGTAGCGGTGAGGGGGAAGCGGTAGGAACGTTGATTATGGGGCGGTTTATTAGTCAGGAGGTGTTGGAGCGCTGGTCGGATAAGTTTGAGAACCTGGTGTTTGTAGGAGTTGATCAAGAAGCGGTCGTCTGGTTTAAGAGGCAGGGAATAGAACCACCGACTGATGAGGTGATGATCGTTCCGTTGTCGCGGTTTGAATTGGTGGGTGAAAGCCGAATTTTGGATATTTTTCAGAAGCCGATCGGGTATATCGGAATCCGGATGGTACGCGAAACTTATCGGCAAGGTTGGTGGGTGAGCCATATGATTTTAGGTTTAATGATGACGGTAACGATGGTGGCGGGGACGCTAGTTTGGTGGATGGGACGGCGGGAAATGGCCAGTGAAGTGAGACGGCGGCGGGAATTGTCAGATACGATCCAGAAGATTGAAAGTCAGAAACGATTGTTGGAAGCGGGAGATAAGCAGATGAAAGAGACAGTGGCCGAGGTGTCGCGAAAAAATCTGGATATGCAGAGGATGCAAATCGCGATGATGAATATTCTGGAAGACCAGAAAGCCCTAGATGAGGAATTGAGACTGGAGAAAGCCAACGTGGAACGCAAAGTCGCCCGACGGACAGTCCAGTTGCGACAGAAAACCAACGATTTAGTCATGGCGCAGAAACGGATCTCTGAAGGCTGGTTGCAATTACAACAGGAAAAGGCGCGGTTGACAGCCTCAATTCAAAGTCTATCAATGGGATTTTTATTAACCGATAATACCGGAGCAGTACAGGTGGTGAATGGCCGGGTAGAAGAAATTTTTGGGCAGCAATCAGCGGCTTGGAGTTTGGGGAGTCTGCATCGTTTACTGGGGAAAATAGATTTGGTCGCTCGGTGGTCTGAGTGTAAAAACCAGGAGCGGGAAATTAAAGTGGAGGCGATGGTGTCTGGGGTACGCTGGGTGCGGGTCTTGCTGGCACCAATCCGGATGATCGATCAAACGAAACAGGTCATCGGGGTGGTGATCTTAGTTGAGGATATTACTCAAGCCAAGCAACTGGAGAAATCCCGGGATGAATTTTTTGCGGTGGCTAGCCATGAATTGAGAACACCACTGGCGGCCATCCAGGGCAATGCGGCGCTGATCAAAGAATATTATCAAGCGGAAGTCAAAAGCGAGGCTTTAAAAGAGATGTTGACGGACATTGAGCTAGCCAGCGGGCGGTTGATCACTATTGTCAACGATTTCTTAGATGCAAGCAGATTAGAGCTGAATAAATTGGTCTTTAAAACGGAGACGATTAGCCTTAGGCCGTTTCTGGAACGAGTCATGCGAGAGATAGACCCTAATGCTTTAGGGAAGCGTCTTGCCTGGCAATTGGCAGTGAAGCCTGAAGGGATTCAGGTCTTGGCTGATCCCGCTCGCTTGGAGCAAGTGATAGTGAATGTCTTGGGAAATGCGGTGAAATTTACTAATGAGGGAGGGGTGGATGTCACCGCCGAGCAAAAACCAGGACAAGTGGTGGCGATTGCAGTCCGGGACACGGGGAAAGGCATTACCCAAGATGATCAAGCAGCTCTGTTTCAGAAATTTAAACAAGTCGGCTCGAGCGCTTTATCCCGAGATGTGTCACAAGGAACAGGCATGGGTTTGTACATCTCTCGTTTATTGATAGAAAAAATGGGCGGGCGGTTGTTTTTATTAGAATCCACACCGGGCAAGGGGAGTGTGTTTGTGATTGAGGTACCAACGACTCCTTATTGAAGGAGAGGGGAGTTTTTTATAATAAGATTATGCCCCGTTGTCAACCGGGGTAAAGGAGAGAGTTATGGTAAGAATCTTGTTTATTGAAGATGACTCACTGATGAGTCGGATGTACCAAAAAGCCTTTACGTTTGAGGGTTACGAAATCGAGATGGCGGCGGATGGCGAGGAGGGGTTAATCAAAGCCCACCAGGCCAAACCAACGGTGATTTTATTAGACGTGATGATGCCTAAGTTGGACGGCCTACAAGTGTTAGACCGGTTGAAAGCTGACCCCGAAACCAAAGCCATCCCGGTGATCATGTTGACGAATTTAGCGGGGGAGCAGGATGCGGATGAAGCACTCAAGCGGGGAGCAGTGAAATATATTATTAAAAGTGCTTATAAGCCCAAACAGGTAGTCACGATGGTTAAAGAGGTGATTGCTGGCTATACCCGTAACGAGGTTCCGACAAGTAGCTCATAGTACAGGCCAGCTTGTCTACAGAGTTGATTTAAGTCGGGGTAAGCGGTGAGAAAGGAGGTGGGGGGTTTGGAGAGTTTCATAGGTTAAAGCGGCGTCGCGAACGGCGATGATACTCCCGGTGGAGGTTTCGGCTGTATGAGTAACGGTGGTGTTGGCCTTGAAGATTATTTCTTAAAGCGACCCAGTCGGTGGGATTAGTAATAGAGCCAGTAGCCGCGTCTTTGCTGGTGCGACATGCTCACCATAAAGTCAGAGTAAACGGGTGGGGAGGGAGGTGGTGATCAAGTGATGGATTTCGGCTAGGCGAGCGCGGTCCTGGTCATTAACGAAGGGGGTGAGGTCGGTAACAAAGGAGTTGAGGGGAAATGAAGTGATTCGATCGATAAGTTTTTGCGGTTCATAGGTCTGATTCAATAAAGTGAATTTTTGCTCAACGAGCGAACGGTTTAAAGGCGTCTGCATAGAGAGTAAAAACCAAATGTCGTAAAGGTCGCGGCCTTTGGTGCGGCCGAGAATAGCGTAGATTTTCTCGGCTAGGATGGTTTCTTTGGAATAGTAAAAAATGAGGCGATTAAAGAGAATGGGGTAGGTGGTTTGAATAGGAGCAGAATCAAATTTTCCAAGAAAATCACGAAAAGACAGATCTATTTTTATGACAATCGGTTGGGGGTGGAGTGGGGTAGTAAAGGTCATTTTGAAACAACGCCCGGCAAGGGATTTAACTGGTTTGAGGGAGATACTAAGTTCTCTGGTCATCGCGGTCACAACAGCGCTAATAGCTTCAGCGGCCGTCTCTTCATCAAGACCAACAACAGTAAAATCGATATCCTCGGAGAAGCGATTGCCCTGATATAGTAGACGAATAGCGGTACCGCCTTTGAAGATAAAATGACTGTTATAGGGGTGTTGGCTGAGGTAAGAGAGAAAGAGGGTTTGAAAGTATTCACGAATGATACTAAAGGGGGCGATACGGGATTGCTGTGATAGCTGTTTTAGTTCTTGGGCGGTAAGCATGGGGTTTGCTCCATAATAATTCGGATAATAGCTGAGTAGCTGGGACTAGTTTTTAGAAGATCTAGATAACCGGATAGTTTTTTTGAGTCAAGCGGTTCAAAATCCCACTCGGTGAGATCAATAGGTTTACCGAGTTTGTGGTAGATGTAAATGTAGTCAAGGAGAGCTTTTTCTGGTGTCGCTATAAGGTAGTTGTTTTGCTTGGCGAAACCAAAATAGAAAGTTTGACTGAGGCGAGTATAGCTAAAGGTTCCCAAAGAGAGGCTTTTAATTTGGGTTTTACCAAGGGTGGCGGAAGTGGTGATCTGAGGGCCTTGCGAGAGAATGCCATAGAGATTAAGGGCGGTTTCAAAAGACAAATATGAGGGTTTAACTAATTCATTGGCAATAGTAAAGTAATTGTCCTGGCCAGTTTTTTGATATAGACCCGGGGTGACTTCTTGGATGATGTCGGCCGCAGTTAGTTTTTTAATGATGGGGAAGAGTGCACTTTGAGTCCGCAAACCCAAGATTTGTTGGAGTGTTTTTAAGTCAAAAACCGAAATGGGAGAGGTGTGGAGGCGATGAGTGAGGCTGAGATAAGAGTATCTTTCCATATACTCTATGTTATATAGAGTATATGGAAACGTGTCAAGGGGGTGGTCGGGTGGGCGAGAGTTTGGTAGACTAGAAGGATGAAGCCTGCCCGGAAAAAGTGGCCCCGCCGTGGCGGGGTAGGATTTACGTATGTTGAGGCCTTGGTGGCGGTGGGGACCCTGGCGGTGTTAATAGCCGCGGTGATGGTGATTATCAAGTCTTCGGCTCAGTTGGTGGGGGTGGCTCGGGTACGGGCGATCGCTACCGGTTTAGCTCGAGATCGCTTGGAACTGGCTCACGCCGTCCCCTATGAAGATTTGGGAGTCGAAGGGGGAATCCCCAACGGGATCTTGCCGGCAGATGAATGGGTGACGGTCGGGGGACAGGAATTTTTAATTGAGACGGATGTGGTTTATATCGATGACCCGGATGACGGTTTGGCACCCGGTGACGTCATCCCTACCGATTACAAACGGGTCCGAACCGAAGTATCTTGGAGTGGGGTCTTAACCTCGACGCCGATCGTGATGTGGTCGGATGTGGCCCCCAAGGGTTTGGAAACCATGGTGGGGGCGGGGACGTTGTCTTTAAGAGTCTTAAATGCCAGCGGGGAGCCGGTGAGTCAGGCGACGGTGTCGATTATTGCCAACAGCTTGAGCCCGCCGGTGGCGGCGACCCAGTCGAGTGATATTGACGGCCGGGTGCTGCTACCGGGGGCGCCGGTATGTGTCGAGTGTTATCAGGTCACGGTGACTAAGCCGGGATATACCACCGACCGAACTTACGGGACCGCTGAAGTGGTCAACCCCAACAAACCGCACGTCTCGATCATTGAAGCTCAGGTGTCGGAAGTGACCTTTGCCATTGATAAACCGGCCAGCCTGACTTTACGGGCGGTGAGGGGGGCTCAGTTTGGCTACGCGCCGTTTGCCGGGGTGGTATTTAAACTGCAAGGGACAAAAGAGATCGGTCGGAACGCGGTGGACGAACCGGTTTATTTGTATGAAGCCAATCACGTCACCAGCGGCGGCGGCGGCCAGGTGATCGTGCCCAATTTGGAGTGGGATACCTATAAAATCATCATGCCGACCGGCTCATCAGTTGATTTTGCCGGGTCGCTGCCATTCACGCCAGTGGTAGTAACGCCCGATTCCAGCCAACTAGTGAACTCGGTAGTGGTGGCGGCCACACCGGACAGCTTATTGGTCCGGGTGACGGATTTAAGTGAGCAACCGGTGGCGTCAGCGTCGGTGACCTTAAGTTTGAGCGGGACCATTGAGGCCACCAAGTCGGCCGGGGTACCGGGAGCGCCTGATTGGGCTCAGGTGCATTTTCCGGGTTTGGACTCGGTGAATTATGACGTTTTTGTCTACGCCGGCGGCTATCAGGAAGCGACCGCTTCGGTGACCGTCAGTGGGGATAAACTGGAGGTTTTCAAGTTGGACAGCTTATGAGTAAAAATATGAGGCAAAAAATTATACATAAATTGTTGAATCAAGGCTTTTCGATTGTGGAAATCATCGTGGCCACCTTTATGGGCACGGTAGTTTTTGTCGGAGCTTACACTTGGTGGAACGTGTCTTTAAAGCAGTTTGTGGTGGGGGTGGGGACGATTAATAACAGCGAACAAGCCCAGCGGTCCTTAAGAGCGATGACTGATGTGCTCCGAGAGGCGCGGGACGGTGAAGATGGGGCTTACCCGATGGCTTTGGCCGATGACCAAGAGTTAATCATCTATTCGGATGTGACTGGGGACCTGATGGCCGATCGAGTGCGCTATTTTTTGGACGGCAACGAGCTAAAACGAGGGGTGATTGAACCAGCCGGAGATCCAACCATATATGATCCGAATACGGAGACAGTCACGGTCTTGGCAACGGGAGTAGAAAACGGCACCGAGCCGATCTTTTATTATTACAACGCTGCCTGGCCCGCCGATACAGTCAACAACCCGTTAGCGGCGGGGAATCGGTTGTTGGCTAGCCGCTACTTGGAAATTCAGATTATGATTGACCAAGATGGGGATGTGGGGTCACCCCCGGTCAACTTACAAGCCGGAGCCCAGCTTAGGAATCTAAAAGATGATTACTAAGACAAGAATCAAGAATTACGAATTAAGAATCAAGTATGAGTAGCCGAACCCAAAATACAAAATACCAGAAACTAAATGATGGGGCGGCGACGGTCCTGGTGATGATCATGGGCGTGGTATCGGTCATCGTTTTAGGAGGGTTGGTAGTCTTGGCCAGTACTAACCAAGTGGCGGTGGAGCGACGGGTGGCCAACGACCAGGCTTTAGCGGTGGCTGAAGCCGGGGTCAATTATTACCGCTGGCATTTGGCTCATCACCCGGATGACTACACCGACGGCACCGGGAATCCAGGACCGTACGTCCATGAATATAAAGATCCCCAGGGTGGGTTGGTGGGTACTTATAGCTTGGAGATTACCCCGCCCTCAGCTGGTTATTCGATTGTGTCGATCACTTCGACTGGCTGGACCGCAGTCAATCCGGGGATAAAGCGCGTCGTCAGGGTCAGATATGGTATCCCGTCGTTGGCTCGATTTTCCTTTTTGCATAACGCCAACGTTTGGTTTGGCCAGGGCTTGACAGTCCATGGTCGGGTGTTGTCTAACGGCGGCATTCGTCAGGACGGCGTCAACGATTCAGTCATCCAGAGCGCTAGGGAAACCTACACCTGCGGGTCGGAGACGGGTTGCAGCCCGTCTCAACCGAGACCAGGGGTCTGGGGTAGTGGCGGGCCGAGTGAGTTGTGGGAATTTCCGGTGCCGCCGGCCGATTTCGATGCCATTAATGTTGATTTCAACGCCATCAGAACCGCCGCCCAAAGTACTAACACTTATTGGGGACCGTCACCCAGGCAAGGTTACCATTTGGTGTTCGAAGCTTCAGGCCAAGTCCGGGTGTATGAGGTGGTTAGCACCAATTACTATCGGGGCTATGATTCGGGAGTCGGTTGTACCAATCTGTATCAGCGGATTACCTCGGAGAACCAGTTAACCGTGGTGAACTTGGATACGCCCAAATCGCTTTTATTTGAGGATACGGTTTGGATTGAAGGTACAGTTAAAGGCAATGCCACCGTAGCCGCCGCCAGGTTCCCTTTGGATTCGTATAACGAAGATGTCTGGATTAGAGGCAACCTGGTTTATAGTGCCAAGGACGGTAAGAACCATCTGGGTTTGATTGCTCAGCGTAACATCTATTTTGTCAAGGATTTACCCGAACCGTTTGAAATTAATGGGGCTCTCTTGGCAAAAAACGGCAAAATTATTCGCCACCACTATCGTGCGTCCGGCTGCAGCAGTTACAGCAACGCGGTCCGGAGTCGCTTAGAAATTTACGGGGCGGTCATCTCCAACTTAAAATCTTACTGGAATTGGGGGACGCCACCATCATCCGGTTTTACCACTCGAGAAGTGACCTATGACAGCTCACTCTATCTGTATCCGCCGCCTTACTTTCCGGCTTCGGGTGATTATGAAGTGATCAGTTGGGATGAGTTGCCGCCTTAGAAGGAGGAGTTGAGTTTATGACGGTCGGGTCGTTGGCTGATTACGAACGGTTGATGCGTCGGGCCAAGATCATGGAAGCCTTGTCGGCGGCGTCGGAGTATTTTTTAAAGGCGACCCCGGAAACCTGGGAGAAAAATGTCATCATTGTCTTGGAGCAACTGGGTGAAGCTCGGGAAGTGCACCGAGTTTATGCCTGTAAAAACGTTTATTTTAATAATGAATTGAAAGTTTTCTTGAAGTATGAGTGGAAAAAGGACGGGACCAAAAACGTCTTTATTGATGATCTGACTGATGCCAGTACCTATGCTCTGGTGGGCCTTAACCGCTGGGCGGAAGTGCTAGCCCGCGGGGAGATGATCTGTCAGACGACGGCCAGTTTGCCCAAGAATGAACTGACTTGGAACGTGTCCCCGGTGGCCGAGGGAGTCATTATCGTACCGGTGTTTGTCGGGACCGAATGGTGGGGCTATTTGGGGTTTGAGACCTTGGTAGAAGGCGAGGAGCAGTGTACCCGACCGGAGGTGGAAGCGTTGCAAGCGGTGGCCACCACCTTTGGGGCGGCGATAAAAAGGAAACGGTTGTCGGAGGAGATTGAGCGGGAACGGGCCAGTGTTCAGCATAAAGTGGAAAAGCGGACTCGGGAGCTGACCATTGCCCAAGCGGAATTGAAAGCAGCTTTATTCCATAGTAAGGAAGAAAAAGCCAGGTTAACGGCCTCGATTCATTCGTTGTCCATGGGGTTTGTGATGACGAATCGGGAAGGGGAGGTGTTGCTGTATAACCATGCCGTTAGCGGGATCTTGGGGGAGATTAATCGGCCTTGGACCTGGCCGGATTTAGCGGAGAAATTCATGGGGTTGGTGGAAATGGACCAAACGCTCAAGACAGCGGTGGATGAAATCAAGGAGATCAGAATTGACGACCTTCATTACCATGAGAAGTGGTTAAGGCTTTATTTTACCCCGATCAAGATGGTAGAGGACGATGGCCGGGTCATCGGGGTGGTCTGTCTGATTGAGGACATTACCGAATATAAAGAGTTGCAGCGGGCGCGGGATGAGTTCTTTGCGGTGGCCTCGCACGAGTTAAGAACTCCCTTAACGGCCATAAAAGGTAATGCCCAATTGCTAAAGCGCTTGGTGCCGGAGGTCAATGGCAATCCGACGGCTTTGGAAATGCTGAAAGATATCGAGACCATGTGTGACCGCTTGTCGGCCATGGTTAATGAGTATTTGGATGTGTCCCGGTTGGAAATTTTACCGGGAATTGTCCAGTCGGGACCATTCAACCTGGTGGAAATGGTGGCCAACGTCATGCGGGATTTGGAGGGTCAAGCCAAGGCCAAGGGTTTGGCATGGGAAATGCAGCTGCCGTCGGGGGTGGAGGTGATGGCTAAGGCCGATCGGGCGCGGAGTGAGCAAGTCTTGGTCAATTTATTAGCCAATGCCATCAAGTACACGGACCAAGGTGGTATTTACGTTAAGGTGGAGAGCACTCAGGATAAAGTTAAGTTGGCGGTCTATGATACCGGCGAGGGGATCAACCCGGAAGATCATGGGAGTCTGTTTCAGAAGTTTAAGCGGGCGGGTGACCGGGTTTACACCCGGGATGTGAAGGAGGGGACGGGCATGGGCTTGTATATTTCCCGGTTATTGACCGAAGCCATGGGAGGCAGGATCTATTTGGAAAAATCCCAAGTCAATGTCGGCAGCGGCTTTGTGGTGGAGCTACCGAAGGGCTGATGGATTGATGATTGATGATTAATGATTTATGATTGAAGTATTAGATTAATCTACCTTTATGGCTTCAGTCCTGATAATTGAAGACGACATGATCCTGGCGAAGATGTATCAGCGGGCTTTTGGGGTGGAGCAGGTACCGGTGGAGCTGGCGTTTGATGGTGAAGACGGTTTGAAGAAAGCCATGACCTTAAAGCCATCGCTAATTATTTTAGACGTGATGATGCCTAAGATGAGCGGCTATCAAGTCTTGGACGCGTTAAAAGCGGATGAAGTGACCAAGGGAATTCCGGTGATTGTCCTGACTAATTTGAGTTCGGCTGAGGATACCAGTTTGGCGACGTCAAAAGGGGCAACCCAGGTGATTGTCAAAAGCCAGAGTGACCCCTTTAAGGTGGTGACGATCGCTAAGCAATACCTGGTGGCACCGGAGTCAACCACAAACACTTAGGGGGTAGTTTTTCTGAACTGGGGGTGGATCGGGGACGATTTGGGTAATGAAGAAGGGTGAAGAACCAAGAGTAGATTTTCACTATTGAGGGGTTAGGCTAGTGAGCTTTTTATCCAGGGAATAGAGAGGGATTTTTAAGCGCTGGGCGAGTTCTAGGTAACTGGAATCATAAGCAGATAAATGATGAACTTGGGCAAGTTTGAGGACGGATAAAGGTTGGTTTTCGGTGAGAGTCAGATGGAGCTTTGAAATTTCGGTCAGAAGAGTTTGGGCGTGGTGAAAGGTAATCTTATGACGGAGGATGGCGGTATTAAGACCGCTGATTACTTCGTAAATAAGGAGGAGGGGGGCGTAAAACTTGATCAATCCAGAGGCATGTAGGTCCATCGTCTTATCAACTTGAGGATTGGTTTCATCTGGCATGAGGTAAGCCAGCAAGTAGGAGGCATCAATAACGGCTTGAATATTAGTGCTTGCGGCCATAATTGATGAGCTCTTTATAGTCAATAGGGGAGTGGACGTGCCTGATTGATCTAATCTTCTGGTGGGCTAGCTTGATTTCATCTTTAATGGGTAGATCACGATAGGTTTGGGAAACAGCCTGGCGGACCAAATGTCCTACCGACGTACCCTGCTGCTGTGCCAGGGCGGCTAACATGCGCCAGTCGGCTTCATCAAAGATGATATTGGTCCGTTTGGTTAACACGACCAAAGTATAACATGTGTATGTGTATGTTTCAAAGGGAGAGTGATATGGGGGGAAGCAGGAATTAGAAGCGGTGCCGTACCAAACCAGGCTGAACTCGCTGATTCATCGTTATGCTGAAGGGGAAGTGAAGTTGGAACTTTAAACATACACGGGTACCCTACCTACCGGCTATTAGTGATCACACAGTTGTAGGAGCGACTGATTGATTCAGGGATTATGAATTTAGAAAAAAACTAGGATTATTATAGGGGTGATCGTAATCCCTGCACTTTTCGAGAAATCCCATGATTGAGTTAATCTGCCATTCAGCAAGGGGTGTTTGTCTGTCAGCATAGGCCTCGGTCATTGCTAGTTTCAGCTTTTGAATCGACTGATAATAAGGGCTATCTCCACCCCCGGTAAAACAGGCTGTGCCAATGTCTAAGGTGAGTCCAACCATTTGAGGATGTGTATCACTTGCACCCCAACCCAGCCTGATTAAATGTTTCTGTGTTTCTTCTGGTAATTCCTGCAATAAAGCTATTGTTCGAGAATTATCATAACCAAATTTCGCTTCGGGAGGGTGGAATTCGTTTTTCGCAAAGTATGATTGAAGGTCGAATTTGGGAGGGATTTCAAAGGAAGGCATAAGTGACTCCTGATAAGTATTGACTGGAATTATAAATGAAATAGTTTATAATACTGGACATTATGCGGACAAAAGTACCCGAGACGACGTTTGTTCGGAGTCCAGAAACTGAAAGTGAGCGGATCCTGGACACGGGCCGAAGCGTGGTTGACGGCTTCTTCCAAAGAAAAGGTTTTGCGGTCTTGCCCAGTTTGCCAACGGCTGGAGATCCAGGAGTGGTGGTGTTACCAAGACTGCCTTATCACCAAATTCCAAATTTCTGGCAGAGAGTGGGATCATTGGATCGACAACTACCCATGCATATACCAGCAGATTTACAACAGGGAGTGATGGCTTTGCTGGAACCGAAATATGATCGCAACCGACTCAATCAACGAAAGCAATCATGGATAAGGGTAGCGGAGTCCTTCTGGGGAGTGATCGATGAGTATCCGCGTATGCGGCATTTAATTGGTTCAGTGGAATGTCGGATAACTCAATTTGGGTCGGTGAGTAGCGCCTCAATACTCACCCGTCGAAAGAGTCAGCGGTGCGTTGTCTATTTGCGCAGTGACGCTGGGGTTGGCCATATGGCCGAGATAATCTTAACCCAACTGGTCAGGGCTTTTAAAAATGAATATTGGTTTTCTTGGGGAGAGACCGAGGCAGTGGTGGATTTTTGGTTAAGGGAAGGACCGTTGGGGAAGTATTTTCCGGATTATCGACCAACAATAATCAGGTTAAAAGAGAAAAAGTGGTTAGGGGCAGCCAAAAAGTACATCGCTGAATTAGGGGTGGTTTATCGGACCCCGGTGTGGGAAATAGATAATGGTCAGGTTTACTTTCAGGGTAGAGACATCAGTCAATACGTCAGTGGTAGAGAGTTGGCGATGCTGGAACTGCTAGTCCAAAAACAGGGAGAGTTGGTCAGTTTTGATGCGATTGCCGATAGACTGTGGGGGAATGATAATTTTGTGAGCTTGTGGGCGTTAAATAAAGCGGTCCAGCGATTGCGGCTTAAACTCGAGCCAATCAGCGGGGAGTTGGTGTCGTTGAGAACAATCCGGAAAAGAGGCTATCTCTTAGATTATTCCGACCAGTCTTCGCCGACGATAAGGCGGGCGGAGGCGGTGGAGTCCTCGAGAGTGCCAGAAATAGAGGCGGAGCCGAATTCGGCTTCGAGGTCGGCGAGGAAGACGGTGGTGTCGGTAAAGTCAGGATTGGTGTAAATTTCGGTGGTGGCGTAGTCGGAGGCATCGGCGTTACCGGTGGAGAAGATGGTATAGCCTAGACCTTCTAGGGTAGTGGCGGATTTACCAGCCAAACCAGAGACGCCGGAGCCGTTGAACACTTCCAGGGTGATGGCGCTTTTGTCAGCCGCGGCGGGCGACGGGGTGGGGGCGGGAGTTTGGTTGGCTTGGTCAGCCGTTTCGGAGTCGGGTTTGGAAAAGATATTAATTTGGGAAGAAGAGGCAAAGTAGAGCGCCCAACCGGCTAGACCAATAATTAGGGAGAAAGTGGCGATCCCTACCAGGACGGCGTTACAACTAGTGCCATTTTTGGTCGATTTGGCGGTTGGGGCTTTGGGGGGGATTTTGACCGAGGTGGTATCGGTGAGGATATCGTCGAAGCTGGAATCGGGCTGACTGCCGCTGCGGCTGACGACTTTAGGGTTGGAACCAAGCGGGCTGGCGGCTGCCTCATCGAGGACGACGGTATCGGTGACCGGGTGTTCGTCTTGGTTGGTGACGACGGCATCCGGATTGGCTGGGGCTTTGGGAGCGGAAAACTTCGGCCGTTTGGCCTTATCATCTTTATCCATAGATCAGAGCCAGAGTAACATAATTTTTGGGCACAATACAAGTAGTACCTAAGGGGGTGTAGTAGCCTTATACTGATAAAGATGGACCAACCCTTGATTAACCAAGTGGAGCCAGCGCTGGCCGCTTTAGCTCGCCGGGATAAGATTTTGTCGGCCTTGACCTCGGCTTCGGATGTCTTTCTTAGAGGTTCCTTGGCGACGTGGCAGGAAAACGTGCTCCAAGTGTTAAGACATATGGGGGGAGAACTGGGGGTAAGGCGAATTTTCTTATGCAAACACCAGGAAATCACGGCGAAGCGAGTATTAACCTCACTCAGGTATGAATGGCTGGCGGCCGGGGATCAGACCCGAGTGGATGTGGCGGAGTTTCAAAATATGAATCTTAATGAGGGCGGTTTTGAGCGCTGGGCAGAGGTACTGTATCCTGGTGGCGTCCTCTATGGAGAGCGGGACGATTTTCCCGAGGGAGAACGACAGTGGTTTCTATCGCCCCAATGGCAGACCCTAATTGTGGTGTCGGTGTTTGTGGAGTGGGAATGGTGGGGTTTTATCGTGATTGAGGATTACTCATTTGCCGGCGGGGTATCAGCAGCCGAACTGGATGCGTTTAAAACGGTGGCGGTGACTTTTGGGGCGGCCATTCGACGCAAGCGAATGGAAGAATCGTTGCTGCGGGAGCGGGCAGCGGTGGAGGAGAAGGCCAAACAAGTGGCCGACGTGGCCCGGTTTCCGTCAGAGGATCCTTGGCCGGTGCTGCGGGTGAAGCATGAAGGCACCTTAACCTACGCCAACCGGGCGGCCGAACCGCTAATAAAGAATTGGCAGGTGACTGTCGGTGGGGTGGTAGGTGAAACCCAGCAGGCTTTAGTGAATCAGGTAATTAAGCAGGGAGCACCGCTGGCGGTGGATGCTTTGATTGGAAAACAGACGTTTTCACTGTTGTTTGTACCGATCATGGAGGCCGATTATGCCAATGTTTACGGTCATGATGTGTCTCGAGAGCGGGAGTTGGACCGGTTAAAGTCGGAATTTTTAGCCATTGCCTCACATCAGTTACGGACGCCGTTAACCTCGATGCGGTGGTACTCGGAACGGTTGTTGGCCAAACGGCAGGGTTTGGCGCCGGACCAGATCGAGATGACTCAGGTGATTCATGACAGCTCGGTGCATTTAGCCGGGTTGGTAAATGATTTGTTAAACGTTTCCCGGATTGAGCGGGGGAAGATTGAACCGGAGCCGGTCTTAAGTCACCTGAAATCGATGATTGAGGAGGTCTTAGCTGAATTGATGGCCCAACTGGTCGAGAAAAAGATTGACTTGAAGAAGGAGATCGACGAGGAAGTGGCGCCGTTTTACTTTGATCCGGAGTTGATCCGCCAGGTGATTACTAATTTGGTGGCCAACGCCATTAAGTATTCCCGACCGGCGGGAGTGGTCGTGGTTAAGGTATTTTTATTTGATCAGCATCATGTGGGAGTGGAAGTGGTGGATCAGGGGATAGGCATCCCCGAAGCGGAACAAGTCAAGATTTTTGAGAAGTTCTTTAGAGCCAGCAATGCCCGAACTCATGCGGCTGAAGGGACAGGCTTAGGTCTGGCCTTATGTCAGATGATAGTCGAGAAATCCGGCGGCCGGATCTGGTTTACCTCAGCCCCGGGACAAGGATCCACCTTTGCCTTTGTCTTACCCTATCGGCGAAGTTGATGTTATGATGAGAAAGATTAATGGGTAAAAAAAGGAGGCCTCATGGCAACAATTTTATTAGTCGAAGACGACAAGATGCTAGGTAAAGCCATGGCGGATGCTTTAACCGAGGGCGGCTTAGAGGTGACCTGGGTCCGGTCAGGTGAAGAGGCGGTAGCTCAGGTGGCGCAAATTAAACCACAGTTGGTGTATCTCGATATCATGCTGCCGGGGATTGACGGGTATGAGGTCTTACGGCAAATCAAGGCTAATCCGCAAAACCCGCCGGTGAAGATAGTCATGTTATCGAATCTCGGTCAAATGGAGGAAATGGAGAAAGCCAAGGAATTGGGGGCGGCCGATTACGTCATTAAAGCCAACGTTGATCTGGCAAAATTGGTCGAACTAACCAAGACTAAATTTTTGACCCCGACTTAGGGATGGTTATGCGGGATCAAGCCATTCGGGAGTGGAGGCATCACCGGTAGTTTGGACGGCCGCTTGTTTCAGGCTAGTGTGAGCCGAATCGGTCAAACCACGGAAGAAGTAGTAAACGGTGGGGATTAACAATAAGATGCCCCCTAAAGCCAGAGACAAAGCCCATTCCATGGGGACGGTGGCGCTGTTGGTAGCGATGTCCTGAAGGGCATAAAGTTGGAGCAGACCGGCCATGACCAAACAGATGGCGCCTTTGGCAAAAAAGGACTTTTTGAACAGGGAGAAGATGACCAGCGGGGTCAAGAAAACGGCGAGACCCCGGATGACAATGATGGTGGAAGTAAAGGGGTAGTGGCGGAAGTACTGGCCTTGAGCAAAGGCATAGGGGGAAGTCAGGTCGAGAGGTAGAGGATTAACCACGGCTTCTAAAACGTAGGCTAATAAAAAGAGGCCGAGAATCGTGGCTACCCAATATTCGCGTTTCATTTTAAATCTCTTCGGGTTTGAGGTATTTAATATTTTTCTTGAGCGAGTCAGAGGTCAGCCGGCCGTGAGCCTTGTCCATCTGCATGGCCCGTTTTTCTAAGGCTTTCATGTCTGCTTGGGGGAGGGTATTACCCATAGCTCTAACTGAATCCTGGACGTTGTAAGAAATGACGTATTGGGAGGTACGATCGGGTTTGGTCTCCCAGTCGGCGTCAACGGTGACGGTGGTTTTGGTATTGTGGCGGATTTTGCGCTTCTGCCCTTCACCTAAACCCCGGGAGATCCAGACCCACATGCCGGGGTAGACTTCTTTTTTCCAGGACTTGGTCGAGTCGGTCAGGGTGTGGTGAGTACTTTTGGTGACGACACCGACTACATCCGGGGGTGGGGAAGCTTTAGATTTAATTAGGTGTTTGAGCTTAGGATTTTTTTCTAAAAATTCGCTATAACTCATCCACTCATGGTGGCGCTTAAATTCAACTCTAACAAAACCGGGGTAAGCGGGGTCCGGGGCGGCCGATTGGGCCTCGCGGTTGGTACCGTTAACATCGACAATTTGCATATTAGTGCATCTTACCACAGCCAGGAAGGTTAGCTACCGAAAACAAGATTGAAGTAGCTGTAACTTAAGCCGGTATGGTTGCCCCAGTAGCTACTGAAATCGGTGGCTCCCCGAGCGTAGCGATATTCACCAGAGTTGCCTTCACGGGCGATGTACCAAGCCCCATTTTTGTTCAAAAAGCCGTAATAAGCGGGGATGGTGCTGTCATCGACTTGGCTGATTTCGTAGCCATCGGTGGGGTGTTTTTCGGCGGGGTCGATTTTGTTGCCGGCGGTGTCTTTGAGGGCGACGGTGCCGGGACCGGGAACCGAGCCGAAGAAGGCGGCGTGAGCTGATTTACTAAAAAGGGCAAAGACAAAGGTAGCCAGGCCGGCACTGCCGATAAGTTTAAGGAACATGCGGCGGTTGAGATCTTTGACTTCGGCGTCGTCTAAAGCTTCACCTTCCAAGACTGGAGCGGCTGGATAAAGGGTGGCTGAAGGCAACCGAGGTCGGATAGATTTGGTTTTGCCGACCCGACGGCGGGAAAAACTGCGGCCAATGACCCGGATGAAGTAAAAGGCAATGGGCAGAAAGAGTAAGCCATAGAGGAGTTGATAACCACCCTTGGCATTGAAAACGGCTGCCAGGGTAATGACCAGAGTCAGGATGAGGTTGTAAACGATAATCAGGCGGCGCATAGAGAGTTAAGGTTGTGCTAGAACTTGAGGCAGAGTGGTTAGGGTTTTGACGAGGAAAGCGACGATTAAGGCCAGGTAGAGCGATAAGGTAACCAGAAAAGTGGGGTGGTTTTGGGTCAGGAAGCGTTTAAGGGAAAAGGTGGTGAGGTTTGGCTGAAGGGGGTCGGTGGCCGCCGGGGGAGCGTATCTACGGCGGTAGTAAGCCTTAAGGAGTTGGTAGGCAAAATAGCCGGAGAGAGGTAGAAACAGGGCGGTCATGAGTAGGTTCTTTAAATTAAAGCCGGCGGTCAAGCTGACCGCGGTCAGGGTGACGGTGATCACGGCTGAGTAGACAAAAAGCCATTTATCGATTGCTTTCATACAGGCTTTAGGGAGTTGGAGAGGGATAAAGCTCGGGACTCAAGACGGCGGCGGCCGTACCCAGGACTGGTTGATTAAGGGTGTTAAGGTCGTTGGCTAAATTAACTGCTTGCTCCAGGTTATTAACGGCGGTAGTTAGATCAGCGACGGTGGCTTTTAGGTCGGTGAGCTGGTCCAGTTTGTCGTGGATGGTTTTTAATGATTGGGAAGTTTGAGTTTGGGAATTAACCAGGGGAGTCAGGCTATCGGGGGCGCGGCGGCCGAGGAAGATAGTCAGGAGGAAGCCAGAGACGGCACCGATGACAAAGACCAAGAGGATCAGAAGGTAAAAGCGACGGATTAACCAGGCGGTGGTGGGGGTAGGCATAAGTTTAAGCTGGAGTCTGGGAGACCGAGAGGCCGCCGTATTGATAAGTGAGGACAATTAAGATCCCCATCAAGACCAGGCGTAAAGCTTGATCGGTGAAAGAGAAATCTTGAGATAGGACTAAGTCTAAGAGGAGGCAGATGAGACCAACAATGATTAAGAGACGGGTGATCTTGAGGGGTAGGCCATAAACCGGGGGGTTGACCGGTGGGTAAGGAGCGGGAGAGGCACCGGCGACAAATTCCTTTTTGATTTGCATGTTTGGCTCGGGTGCGGCTTGTAAAGCCGCTTTGACAGCGTCTTCGGGGATGGGGGTACCGACAAATTTTTCAATGGCCGTGTGAGGAATTTTAAAGCGGCCAAGGTCAGACAGGCCACGGTGGCCGCGCAGTCGTCCTTGGTCTAAGAATTTGTAAATACTGTTAGTGGAGAAGCCGAGGATTTTAGCGGTTTGTTTAACGGTGTAGAAGGTAGCCATGGGACAGGATTCTACTTGATAAGGTTTACCAGTTTTTACCAACCTGGCAACTCACTAAGTTTCCTTAATCTGGAAAGGTTTGTCAAGTAAGGTAAAGACCAAATTGAATACAAAGTGTGGACAATAGTGATAATTTATGAAATAGGAGTAGGATCGGGATATATAGCGACGCCAAAGCGGCAAAGACTCTAGGGTTGGTGGCGGCGAGGTCAAAGGCTAGAGTTAGAATAAATGAACTAATGAAAGTACGAGAGCATATGAAATGACCGCCAAGTTATTTACCAGGCAAAGAAAATATTGAAGATGAATGTAAGCCAGATAATGATTTGGCTATTTCAAAAGATGAGGTAGAGCAGGTAGGATGAGATTATGACCGAAATTAGCGATGCTGATTGGCAAAAGGTCCAAGGTTTGCTGACCAAGTCAGCGGGAGCCAGTCGAGGTGGACGGCCGAGGATGGATGATCGGCGGATTTTAAACGGCATTTTCTGGGTGCTGTTAAATGGCGGCCAATGGTCACAGTTGCCCAAAGCCTATGGTGCTTATGTCACCTGCTGGCGGCGGTTTAAAGAGTGGGAGAGTAGCGGTTTATGGGCGGAGATCTGGGTGATCTACCTCAAAAACTTGGATCGTCAGGAGCAGATTGCTTGGATGTTGGCCTTTTTGGATGGGAACTTTGTGCCGGGAAAGAAGGGGAAGTAGCTGCAGATTTGAAATAGGGCTATTTTCTCGAGTAGTTGGGGTTTAGTTAGGCTAGGGGACAATGTGTCGGGTGGCAGTGCCGGCAGAGGAGTGATGGGAGCAGGGGGCGGGGGTAATCTGCCAGCGAGCTGAAACGTCCAGGAGCAAACCTCCTCTGGAAGTTGGCAGTAGATGCATGAGATTGCGACTGATTTTCCAGTTTAGGTTTGGATTATGCCACTTTCACGATATAATACTCGATCATGACAGAACAACTCTTTCAGCGGTTAGTTGAGGACGGGTATGATTTGGTGAGATTGGAGCAGCTGAACCCGGTTTTGAGACCGTTTGCATTGGAAGAGTTGTGGACAGAGTGGGGTAAGATGATTCCACATAGAAAAGGTTTTGGCTTGTGGTCTGACCTTGATGGGATGATGAGGATGAGTGCGCAGTGGCTTCAATGCGATAAGGTATTATTTCTGCTTTCTGGAGTAGCTACCGGGGGAAAAGACGCAATCCGTAAACAAATTGATGAAAAATTTCCTGGGAGAATGAGGAAACTGGTTAGCGCTACAACCAGAGGCATTAGGCCAGGAGAGGAACATGGCAAGGATTATTATTTTTATGATCGCGAAGCATTTAAACATCAAATAGAATCTGGTGCAATGTTGGAGTGGGGTGAGCAGGGTGATAGGCTGTATGGTTTACCCGTGGAGTCAATTGAATCTGCCTTATTAAGACCGGAGCCAGTGATGGTAACTCATGTGGAAATGGAAAGCGGTTGGCCAGGAATAGATAGGTGGCTCCAAGATTATAGGGGTGATTTGAGAATAGGAGTACTGAAAGTGTTTGTGATGCCGGAAATGCCTTTTCATGATTTTGAGAAGAGAGTGTGGCGAGAAAGAGCAACAGATGATCCTAAAAACAGGATTTACAAGTCAGTAAGAGAGTTGGCATTGGCTCCAAGGACTGCGGATGTGGTGGTGACTAATCGGATAATGGAGGGAACACTTCAGCCTCTAGAGTGGGTGGCAGCCGATTTATTTGGCTCAGCGAACTTGATGCTTCAAGATAAGTATAGGATAGCGGTTCAAGGTAGTAAGTTGGACCCGAGTCAAGGTATCCCTGATAAGATGATACCGGCTTATCAAGAAGCCCAAGTGAATTGATTATTAAGTCGGAGTGGAGAGAATTGAACTCTCTACCTCTCGGTCCCGAACCGAGCGGTCTACCGATGACCTACACTCCGTCCTTCAACTACGCTCAGGATTGTATGCTGGTGCCCCCAGTAGGAATTGAACCTACATTAGAGGTTTAGGAAACCTCTGTTCTATCCGTTGAACTATGGGAGCGATAGTAGAGCTCTAGGGTTTATCCTCCTGCATTATACTGCTTGGCGCTGACGGCTAATCTAGCCGTATCGCCAGCCGATAATTTCGGAGGACAGGGGAAACCCCCGTTCTGTCCATTGAACTATAGAGGCCTGGGGAGATTATACCAACAAGACCATCCCAAGGGTGAGGGCGGCTTTTACCCGTTGGGTGGAAAGTTACCTAATGGCGATGGCGTAGAGGTTTTCGGGGAGGGCGGAGGAGGGATTAAAATTTGTGAGAATAATCAAGGATTTACCATCAGGCCAGGGGTAGACAAAATCGTCATTAATGGGGCCGGAGTAGACCGTAATCAGGTTTTGACCATCGTACTCGAGGATTTCAATGCCGGCATCTTGGTGGTGAATGAGGTGGGTAGAATTGGGATACCATTGAAAAGTGGAGGTGTAAATCGACGAATAGTGGGTATTGAAATTTGTGGCCGTCTGGGGGAAAGAATTCGGGTCCTGTAAGCTCATAAAATCACTAATCGCTGTGGGAGTGGGAGTGATAGGGTTTCTATCAGCAATCGTTATTAATTGCTGATTGCTATCTAAGATTATAAGCTGTTTTTGGGGTTTGAGCTCGTCTTTAGGGGTACTCCCTATCAGAAAATTTTTATCTTCGATCAGATCATAAACGTAAATGGTGCCGGGTGATAGTTGTCTTTCCTCTGGCTGAGTATTGGTGGCAGGGGGTGTCTGAATCAAGTTAGGGCGAATGGTGGCAGACCCGGTACTGGTATACATCACCCGTTCATCATTAGGGGAAAAGTAAACATTAGTGGCACTTTGAGTGGCAATCACTTGAAGTTCCAGGGGTAACTTGGCAAACTGCTTAGTTTCCCTAATGGCGATCTCTTCTTCCCAGCCGGCAAGAATGACCGGCAGCTGGACGGAGATATCGCGTAAATTGGCTGGTTCGGTCAGGTTGGCGATAGGCAGAAGGTAAGCGCTAAATTGATCGTTTGCCTCTGGAGCATAAGCGAGTAGTTGAGTACTGTCGGGTGACCAGACTAGTATATTTTGGGAAAAATCGATGGCTTCGGTATTTCTGGCGATTTGACGAGGTTCTTTGATTTGGGATAGGGGGGTGGAGCTAGTCATATCGAGGATGTAGAGGCCGTTTTTGGCGGCACTGGAAGCGACGGTGACAGCGAAAGCAATTTTCTGACCATCAGGACTAGGGGTAATATTGAGCGCACCGGCTAAAGTTAAGGGAGATAAGCCTGGAGCAGCCTTAAATAAAGTGGCATTGGTTTGGGAAACCAGTTCTTCTTGAATGAGCAGGGCTTTTTGCCAGGGGAGGTAGCCATCTTTTTTGATGGCTACCTGGTAACTACCTGGGGTGAGATTAAGAGTATCGTCAGTGGCAGTGGTCAATTTGTCATTAATATAAACCTCGGCACCGGTGGGGAAGGAATTGGCCGCTAACAGGCCAGTGCCTTTGATCATCCCGTCTTTGGTGGGACGGTAACCCTTACCAAATTGGATAGCAACGTAGGTACCACCGATAATGACGCACAAGCTAATAATAGCGGTAATGAGACGTTTAGGTGGCAGTTTCATATGGCGCACATTGGTTGATTTTAAAGTGAGTCTAACTGAGTGGTGTGAGTCAGACATTGTCAAGTAATCCGAAAATGATAATTGAGTGTATTTTAACATTAGTCGCGGGGGTAGAGAACAGTAAACAAACCCGAAGTCGATTGGAGAAGTGGAATTGAAGTGATTTAGATTAGCCACTTTAGGTTTTGTCAAGGTAAACGGACTGAACGCCGACGACAATTGACTTAGTGATGAGGTCATCAACGACCTTAGAGCCGATTGCCTAGCCAATAAAACGTTTTAGACAGATTCAAGCGTGTCGACTCCAAGCCCAGTTTTGAAAATGGGAGATTTCAATGAGGTCGATTTAGTGGATATAAAACCTGAACTATATATAGGAGTATTATAGAACGCTAGTTAAAAAGAAATTAAAGAAATATTAGGGATAAAGTAACCTAATGAGTGGTGAGGCTTTAACTAAATCTAAGCACATCAAAGCCTTTATAAATTTAAGCTAACTTCAATAGTAAACCTATTGAACGGTGATAAAATCAAGCACTTAATTTGTTTGAGTGATATTTAGTTGAGAGTTAAACTGAATCTAAACTTTAGATGATGGGTAGAGTTAGGGCGTCAGAAGGGGTGAAGCGGTTGGGGGGTAAATCAGTCGGATTTAAGGGATTGGGTAGAGGAGTAATTTGATTGAGATCAAGTGGTTTAAACAGAGGTAAGTTTAAATTACTGGGAGTGATGGTATCTTCAGGTTGGTCTAGCGGTTGAGGCGTGAGGTAAGAGCTGAGTGGGGGAGAAGACAATGTGTTATTAGTATTACTATTGATATAATGGTTATCAAAATGATAGATTATTGAATCTTCATGACTGGCTTTAGGTAAGTTAAGTGACCCAAGGGGTGAAATAACCCCGAGAAGATTAACTGGATTCAGGTTAGCTAAGACAAGGGGTGAGGCAGTAGGCTGGGAATCAATTCCAAAGATAGCTGCTGTTATTAGGCTTTTATTTGTCATAGTTAGGCTATGATTGATAAGGGCTTTAGTCGATAGGGGTGAAGCAAGTGAGATAGTTTTGGATAACGGTCCCGGAGTAGTGAGTAAAAAGTCTACTTGAGGACTATAAAGACCGAGACTATAAATCACTAGTAAGAGTGAGGTGTAAAAGGCTGGTTTTATCCAAGTGCGATAGAGATCATGATCAGATCGACGCCAAGTTTGAAAAGGCATCGCTTTAAGTTGTTTACCTTGGATAATGGCTTCTTGAGTAAATAAACGTTGCTGCCTGGAGTTACGAATACAGGTAATTTTGCCAGCTTGCTCCCAACGACGGAGGGTTTTAACGGAGACGCCGATGGCATGGGCCGCTTGAGAGATGGTTAGATGACGATATAAGGGGGAGGTGTACTTAGGTAAAGGCTGGTTTTTTCGGCCTTCAAGTTTGACCAGATCGGATAAAAAGTAAAGGCGATGATTAAGGGGGTTACGTTGGGGTTTTATCAGGCCAACTTGTTCCCAGCGACGCATAGTCTTAATAGAGACGTTAAGGAACCTGGCCGCATCGCTAATGGTCAATAGATTGACTATAGTAGTCGGGTAAGACTTAGACATTTCCATATTATTGTATTCTACTTTTGTCTATGGTCATTTAAGGTATGTGGGTAGGTGATTTACTAATAATGTAAACATACCCAAAAGAAAAAAACAAGTGTAAATTTTTTAGGATTAATAAGAGTAACGTAGTTTGAACAAGATGTATAAATACGTTTCAGGGGTAAATGGAGTGTGTATTTAGTAGACTTTATCTTTGCAGTATTTTATCAATGAATAATTCCAGATCATGCAATATATATGCGATATTTATATAGATTAGCAACTTGAGTAATAGTGGTTATTATTTAATACTAAGAAGGTGGATGATTAATTACTAAACACTGAAGATCAAGTATAAAGAGTAAATCAAGAAATCTAAATATTAGTGAAATAAGAGAATATTAAACGATATATTTTCTCAAGAATTAAATTTATATGCAGCTAAAAATATGCGTGAATAACTTAACGTTTTTATTATAAGAAATGAAATATAGAGGAGTAGTAGTCTAACAAGATCAAGAGCTTGTAGTTGAATTAACGATTTAAAAGTAGCTAAAAAATACAAGAAAATAACGAAAACCAGATATGGTTTTTATTTGGTTATGAATATTTGGTCAGGTATTGATCTAAAGTATATCCTGATATATCAATATATATATGATATTTATCTAGTTAGCACTCAGTCAATCAGATCACGAATAACCTAGAAATAGGCAGACAGGTGAATAGATAAGCATAATAAAGGTGTTTTAGAGACATATATATAATGTAATTAGCTTTACAGTTACCTAAATTTATTAAAAGACAATAAATATAAAATTTAGAAAACTAATAATAATTACAAATAAATATGCAAAGCGTTAAGCTACAGAACAGAAATTTATAAACACACAGTAAAAATCTAGCTATGATTAAAAAGATCTAGAATAATACATAATGTCACTAAATGATAAATATAAATATATTTAATATCATTTAAATAAAAATAAAAAATAAATGTATAGATTAATGACAAAACAGCATAATTATTTAACGGCCTAAAATAGGGCTAGTTAAAAATTAGACTTTTTTAACTGAATAGAAAATAATGCAGTCAAGCTATATAAAACGAAAGTAAAATTTGAATTAATATTAATAGTAAAAATTGGATCAGCAGTATTAAAACATTTTTATATAAAAAGAAGTAACCAAATAATTATAGAAAAAGGTGATTAAAATTAAATCCCGAATTGTATAAGTTAGTATTCTTAGCATTTTAAAGAAGTTCGGTGCAATATACTACAATTTTACTTAGATATTCTTTGGTCAAACGATAGAGAAAGTAGGCAATCGACCGTAATGTTTCCAGTGAGCGTGAAGCGATGGATTAACCAGGCTAAGTAATTTGTCCTGTGGGAGTAATTTTGTCAATAAAAAGGTGGACAAGTCACAAAATTACTATTATTTAACGTCAGCCGAAGCGACTGACAAAACGACGGAGGCTAAAACTAGTCGAAGGCGCTGGAAGTTCGAAGCCCTTGCGAGAAAAGACTTTAATCAGCATATAATAATATATAGGTTATTATATCAATCCGGATTATCAGTCAGAGGCGGGGTGTAGATAGGTAAAGGCATATTTAACCTCAAGAGTAGTTAAAATAATGCTTGATCCAGCAAGATATGTACTATCATGACCCTCCTAGCAGACATATGTTTGAAGTGACAGGAAAAATTAAGTCAAAAATAGTCCTATAGGTATAGTTTTAAGGAGCGGGTTTTAAGGCTTAAATCGAGTACCACTCCTCAACCTATAGAGTCGGACTTAACTATTTTCAGGCAGATACCAGTTGGCCAATGTTTTAGCGGTTATTTTTACCCTGGAGAATGGGATGGGTCTCAGCGTCAAGCGGATAGATGGGTTTAATCCAGGCAAACGAACCATTATCGGTGGTAGATACCAGTTGGCTGATTGCTGGTGAAAAACCTAAAATGAGGCATTTCAACGCTTCGATTTCCAGGGGTGAGCTAAAGAATTGAGGTCATGAAAATGGTCTTGAGGGCGATATTAACCAAAAATGGGAGTCGGGTGAGGTCATTTACCGAAAACAACGGGTGTACATGACCGATTCTGATATGTTAAGATTGACTCGCCCGCTTTTTCTCAAGTATTTAAGGGTTAAATTTAAATAGGAAATAAATGTGGATTAAACGATTAGGGATTGATTTAGGAACCGCCAACAGCCTGGTTTGGTTAGCGGGTGAAGGCATTGTCTTAAATGAACCGACGGTGGTGGCTGTTTCCTTGAGGGAAAAGAAGGTGTTAGCGGTGGGCAGAGAAGCCAAAGAAATGTTAGGTCGTACACCAGGCGGGATTGTGGCTACCAGGCCCATGCGCGAAGGGGTGATTGCTGATTATGTGGTTACTGAGGCCATGCTCAGGTTTTTCATTCAAAAAGTGATGGGACGGAATTATTGGTTAAAACCAGAGGTAATGATCTGTGTGCCGGCGGGTTGTACTCAAGTAGAAAGGCGGGCGGTGCTGGACGCGACTCTGTCGGCTGGAGCCCGTGCGGCTTATTTGATAGATGAACCGCTGGCGGCGGCCATCGGGGCTAACATTCCGATTGCGGAAGCCTCGGGGAATATGATCTTGGATGTGGGCGGGGGGGCTGCCGAGACGGCAGTGATTTCTCTGGGGGGAGTGGTGATCGCCAGAAGCGTTAGGGTAGGCGGCAATAAGATAGACGAAGCCATCGCTGACTGGGTCAGGAAGAAATATAATCTGGTAATTGGGGAACAAACAGCGGAAATGGTGAAATTGAAGATCGGCTCGGCTACCGAGCTTAAACCGGAGCAGAAAATCGAGGTTCGTGGCCGAGATACGGTTAGTGGTTTACCCAGGGAGATCAATTTGAGTTCGACGGATATCACGGCGGCGGTGAATAAGCCGTTGTCCCAGATAGTGGGGTTAGTGAAGTCGGTACTTGAGGAAATTCCGCCAGAGTTGTCGAGCGATATTATCGACAAAGGGATCGTTTTATCCGGAGGTAGCAGTCAATTGATTAATTTCCATGTAATGTTAACCCAGGAGACGGGAGTGCCTTGTCATGTTTGTGAAGAGCCGATGTTGGCCGTGGTTAAAGGGACGGGGATTGCTTTGGAAAACTTGGATTTATACAAACGTTCGATCAGTCGGCGGCGATAAGATTACAGGTTATATGTTTTACAGGAATGTTATATGCAAAGAGATGATTATTGGGGTAATAATTAGGGGGGATAATAAGGCTTGTAAGTTTTATATTCCAAGACTTTGGGTAAATGACAATTTTGACAGGGGTTATTCGCTATTTTTTAGCTGTATATAGTCATAATATGCTGAGTATATTGTGTATTCTATAGGAGTGATTAAAGCTTCATAAAATTTAAACTAAATAGCTTATAGACTGACGATTATCTTGGGGTAATGTTAGGGTTATGCCTAAGACGATTTTCAGCACTGGTATTAACATATATAAGACAATATTCATGCGAATTGGTGGTCGGAGGGGAACCACTAAGTGACTCAGTTAAATAGCTTAATTTTAAGCCACTATGGACATAGTCCTTCCAGAGGACTTGGCAGTTAGCTAACATCGTGGGAAAATAGACTGAGGAGACTTTTTGGATGAGATCAGCAGGTGGGCCAATACAAAAACGGATTGATGGACATCGGCAGATTTTGGGTGTGCCGGTATTTAGCGGTTCTTTGGAAAGAGTGCTGAGGTTGGGGGTGGAAAAACTCAAAGAGGGGGATAATCGAGCGTTGATGGTGGTATTTACCCTCACCACGGAGCAAGTGGTCATGGCCCAGCATGATAAACCCTTCTGCCGTAGTTTGATGCAGTCAACGCTGAATGTGCCGGATACGGTGGGCGTCGCCTGGGGGGCTCGGCTACCAAAGCGGGTTCCCGGGGTGGAATTGGCCGAAAAGCTGGTTTTAGAAGCGCTGAAACTAGGTAAAAAGGTGTTTTTGGTCGGAGGTAGACCCGGTGTAGGCCAAAAGGCGGCCGAAAGCTTTTTACCTCGTTTGCAGACAAAGGCTAAGACTTTAATCGCGGCTACGACCGGGGCGGCCGATATTGCCCGAGAACAAGTAACAGAGCGGGAGGCGGTCTTGGGGGAGATCAGGGCGTTTAAACCGATGTTGGTTTTGGTAGCTTACGGGGCACCTTGGCAAGAAGAGTGGCTGATTAAGAATGCTGCGGCCTTAGAGCAGGCCGGAGTGAGATTGGCGATGGTGGTTGGTGGAGCCTTTGACATTTGGGCGGGGAACATCCCTCGTGCCCCCCTGAAATGGCGCCAAATCGGGCTGGAATGGCTCTGGCGCCTAAGGCATGAACCGTGGCGGTGGCGGCGTCAGCTGAGGCTGGTGGAGTTTATAGTCAGGGTAGGTGGGGAGCGAGTAAGTTTATAATCAAGGCGAAGTTTTGAGTCTGAGTTGAGTGATGATCGAAAAGTGTTTGGTGTTGGCAGTGACTAGGATGAGATGGTGCGTGATTGCGGTTGCAGCGATGAGCAGGTCAAAATCTTCAAGTCTTTGACCTTGTTTCTCTAGCTCGACTCTAAGCGGAGCGTAGGTAGCGATGACGTTCTGGTCGAGCGGTAGCACTTGGAGAACGAGGTCTTGAATCAGCGACTCGATGAGTTTTAAGTTTTTTGGCGGATTTAGACTTTTATGGGCACCGGCAAGCAATTCAGCGTAGGTGATAATACTGATGGCGGCGCCGGCTGGAAAGATCAGTGGATCTGGGGAAGAATTACCTCGCAAGAGGTTGACGAGGACATTAGTATTCAGGAGATACTTCATAGTTGGGAATCAAAGCGGTGGGGATTTTGAGTCCGGTCTTGAGTGATGTTAGGAAAAGCGGGAAGACTGCCAGAGTATTTTTTCAAGATATTGGTAAAATCTCTGATTATTGGAGTGACCTTGGCAGGAATAATGGTGGCGATGATTTTACCATGGCGCTTGATGGAGACATCGGCTTTTTCGTAAGCGACGAGATTGATAATTTCCCCAGTATTATGTTTGAGATCGGTGGTTGTGAAGCTATAAGTGTTCATATTAATCATTTTAATAATAATGATTAATATGTCAATAACTGATGGTGACGAGGGGTCAGGGTTTAAGGCAGCGGTAAAAGTCGACGGCGATGGCATCACAAGTGAGGTGGGTTGGGGTGGGGAAGAGGTGGTAAGCACTTTGAGTCAAGTAGATGGGGGTGGCAAGCGGGAGTTGGTCTAAATTAACAGGTTGGGACAGGGGGTGGAGGTTGAGCGGCGGGCATTGTTGATCAATTTCGGGGTAAGAGCGCGCGTGGCAGGTGTCGTAAGCCAGTTCGATGTCGCTGGGAGTGAGATAGACCAAGCCTTGGGGGACAGGTTGGAAATGGGGCGGGTAGGCGGTGAAGTCTGGCTGGACATAACTCAAGGTCTTTCTGGCCATCAGGCCAAAGAGACAGAGGAGGATTAGTCGCCCAACTAGAGGGCGAGCGGGGTGTAAGCGAAGCAGTAAGTAGATTAATCCCAGAGTCAGGCACACCGCCACCGGAAAAAGCTGGCGGACGTGGAAATAAGGGAGTTTAAAGATCAGGCTGGTCAGAAAGAGACTAAGTTCGACCAGCAGGGCACTGAGACAGAACCAGAGGAGTAAAGAGGTGAGCGGATTTGCTTTTAGAGGGGGCGTTTTGACTATGATTAGCCAGGCAGCGACAGCGATCAAGATCAAGGCCAGGAGACTGATGAGGTAGGCGGGAGCTTGGGCGGTAATGGCTTCATAATAAGCCGGATTAGCCAGGCCAAGAAGAACGGTCGTCATCCCCATCAAGTCACCCGCTTTTGGGATTGGGACCCAGTAGAGGTAGAGGTTGGCCGCCGATTGGGGAGTGAGGCTACGGGAGAGGCTTAAGAGACTCAAGCTGAGAGCAGCGCCAATTAAAGCTGGTTTGATGAGTTTGGGGGGGAGCTGGTGCTTTAGCCAGAGAAAAAACAAGGCAGAATACTTGATAGCGATAAATAACCAATAACCACTGACCAGAGAGGTGCCCAAGACATCGATAAAAATAGAGACCAGCAGGGGAAGAGACCGGTGACTGGCCACCGCTCTAAAAGTCAGGTTAAGGGAGAAGAGGAGACAGACAATAGCCAGGCCGTACATTCTAACTAGGTAACTGAAGCGGAGGAGGTAGGCGGACCAAGTCCAAAAGATCAAGGCAAGGAGGCGGTCATGGTGGTTTAAGGACCAGAAGCCAAAGAAGCGGTAAACCAGCCAAGTAGAGAGACCAAAGAGGCCAAAGTGGGCTAGGCGCAAACCGAGATCGCTAATACCTAAGCCGAAGAGAATTTTGACCAAGAGGTAATAGAGGTTGGGGTGGATGGGTTCGAGGCGATGAGCCAGCAGTTGGGCGAGGGAATAAGAATTGGCAAAGAAGACGGAGAGGATTTCGTCGCCAAAGAAAGGTTGATGGATGGCGGCGTAGAGATGAATGGTCAAGCCCAGGCCGACGCCGATGGCCAAGATCCAGGTTGTCCAAGTGGATTTTTTTTGACCCATGTGGCTTTATTGTAAGGGAGAGTGGGGAGAAGGGCCAATTAAGGAAATTATTATACAATGTATTGTATAATATATAAATGACTGGTAAAAGATGGGCAGCTAAAGATGAGTTGAGGGCGATATTTCAAGCCAATCCTAAGCAGTGGTTTTATATTAACGAGCTAATTCGCTTGACCGGCCGCTACCCAAATGCGATCCAACAAGCCTTAAAGGGATTAGAACGAGCAGGTGAAGTAAGAGTTAAGCGGTTAGGCAATAAGCGGTTTTTCCAGATTATCCAGACGGTTAAGCCCAGTTTGAGTCTGGGTCGACCGACGAGTAATAGGGTCAATTGGGTGAAATTGGTCAATCGAAAAACTTCTCTGGATTTTAATTGCTCAGTGGCTTGGTCTAATATGCACACTGTAGATGATTTATATGGGATTAATTTACCCACCCTTTGGTATAACGGTTTAACTGGAGGTGCTTATTACAATCAGAATGAATTAATGGCTTTAGGCCGAAAGATTGGAGAACGATTGGATCGGGATTTGTCTTTTGCAAAAAAGGATATCAACCGGTGTCGGGTAGTAATCGAGAACTTGATCCAGTATGGCCAGACTGAACTGACTAGAAGGTTTAAGGGATTATCTTTAGCTGAATTAAATAGATTGTTGGCGGGATTTTATCAAGTATATCTACCGGTTTTTCCCTACATGACTACGCCACATGGGATCGAGCGGTATTTTGAACGAAAGATTAGGACCATAGTTCAGGATGAAGAGGTAGTGGCAGCCTTAATGGCACCGGTATTTGTAAGGGATCCGGTAGTGGAACGAGGCTTACAGGTGGCTTGTATCTTGAAGGGGAAGACGGACCAGGAGACCATTTCTCTGGTGATTAAGGCTTACTGGAGTGATTATTGCTGGCTGTCGATGTTTTCGTTGGATGATCAACCGTTAAAACAGGCTTATTTTGAGATGGAAGTGGCAGGATTGCTCAAGCGAGTGGCTGACCCAAGGCAAGAATTAGTGAATTTAAGGAAGCGTGAAGAAGGATTAAAGTTAGCGTTGGAGAATAAATTAAAAGTTCTGGGAGCAAAGAGGCAGTTAAGTCAGATGGTATGGCTCTTGCAGGAGTATATTAGGTTGCGGACAGAGCGCAAGAATGCTTTATGCCAAGCCCATTACTTAGTTAGACCGCTTTTAGTGGCCATCTCCCAGACTTTAAGCTGGACCTACAGTCAAGTCTGCCTGTTAAACTTTAAGGAATTAGAGGAGTTATTGGGTGATATTAAACAAAAGAGTAAGTGGCAACAAGTAGTCGAGAAACGTAGTCAGGGTTGGGCGATACTAATGTGGCGGGGACAAATGAAAATCATTACTGGTGCGGTGGCAATTGTTCAGGCAATGGAGCGGTTTAGGATTGTGCAAAAGCGGGGGGAAGAGGGTGGAGTGATAAAGGGTAGACCAGCATCTCTTGGAGTAGCTGAAGGTCCAGTAAAGGTTGTCAGGGCAGTGAAGGATTTAAGTAAAGTGGCGGAGGGTGATGTCTTGGTGGCGCGTATGACTACGCCTGATTATGTACCAGCTATGCGCCGGGCGGTAGCTATAGTCACTGATGAAGGGGGAGTCACTTGTCACGCGGCTATTGTCGCCCGGGAGTTAGGTTTACCCTGCGTGATTGCGACTCAGAGAGCCACTCAAGTTTTAAGCGACGGAGTGTTGGTAAGAGTCGATGGCCAGGCTGGTGAAGTAAGTTTGGTCAAGTTGATGGCAAGACAGAGTTTGGGTCCTTGGGTAGGAACGGCAGTTTATCCTGGCAAAGTGACAACTCGGGTGCGCTTAATTGAGGGAGTTAAGGATTTTGATCGGGTTCGTAATGGAGAAATAGTGGTGTGTGCTCAGACCTCACCGGAGTACTTGTCGGTTTTGTATCGAGCGGGAGGTTTGGTAGTGGACGAAGATTCTGTTTCAGGTCATGGAGTAGTTTATGCCCGGGCTTTAAAGTTACCCTGTATTATGGGGACAGGTAATGCCCGCGAGGGGCTACGGGATGGACAAAAAGTGACGCTAGACGCCGGGAATGGGGTGGTGAGGGTGGTTTAATCCCTATGAGCGCAGTGAACGGAAGCTGCATGACAGCAAGGTCATCGGGAGCAGGGCGCCAAATAGGCCAAAGTAAGCGATGCTGCCCAAGTCGGTGAAGGTTATTTGGGTGGGGACAGCGAAAAATAAGGCCAGGGTACCGCCTAGGGCTTGGCCGAGTAAAAATACAAAGGTTTGGTCGCGGGCAGGCACTTTCGCAGCTCGATGACAAACATCTTGGAAGCCGGAAGCAATGGCCGCTCCCAGGCTTAAAATTGCCCCTAAAGTTAAGGTAATAGTGGCTTGACCGGGTAGGTTGAGGACCAGGGTGAGGCCAAGTAAACCAGTAATGGCGGCAAATAAGTGGTGGGGGCGGGGTCTTTCACGGATAAGTAAGGGAGCAAAGAGCATGGCAAACAGGGGGGCTAAGTTATGGATGATCATGGCTGGGGCGACAGGATAGATTTGGAGAGCTTTAAACCAAAAGAGGCCTTTGAAGGCAGCAGCGGCCATGATTCCTAAAATAGGCCAGGTAAACCGGGTACTGACTGGTTGACGGTTGAATAAACTACCAGCATAGACCAGACATAAAGCCAGAATAGAGCCCAGGCTGATGTAGATGCCTACAGGCAGATCGACCCGATTAAAGAACACCGCCAGGCTGCTCCAGAGAGCGAAGGCGGTCAAAGCCTGGGCAATACCAATTTTAGTCATAGGGGTGTGTATAATTTTGTCGGAGTCTACTTGACTGATCTATTTATTTCAAGGAAAAATATGTGTATATATGTAAGGAAATGAATGGAGGACGAAAATGCTAACGGTGTTTTTTACGGCTTCATACGCAGGCAAATCCGATTACCAGTCTGAATACGACGCGGTGCTCAAAGCATTGCGGGGCTTTAGGCTGAATTTGATCGGGACGGAGGTGGGTAATTACCAGGAGTTTTTACCAGAGAAACTGAGGGCTAGGTTAAAGACTGAGCCGAAGCTACTACATTATGAAGCCATTAGGCATGGGATTGCGATAGCCGACGCGGTGGTGATGGAAGTTTCTCAGGAGGATTTTCAGTTGGGGCACGAGGCAACGATGGCCGTTGACGCCAAAAAACCGACTTTATGTTTGTCGGTCCGGGAAGATTGGAGCCAAAAGATCAAGCACGAATACTTTTTTGGGGCCAAGTATCAGCCAGGGGAGGTGGCTGGAGTGATTCAGGATTTTTTGGTGAGGGTGAGGGAGATGAGCCGAGCCAAGCGGTTTAACTTATTTGTGTATCCGCATCAGATGGAATACTTGGAGCAAACGGCCAAAACCGAGGGAGTAAGCGTAGCCCAGTACTTGCGAAAATTGATCAATACCGACAAGCAGTTGAAGGGGGAGTAGGGGGCTTGATGGCTAAGAGGTTTATGGTAAGGCTTTAAGTTTGTGGCCGGAGATGTAGGCGAAGGGCTTACCAAATATTGTCAACTTTGGACAACTTTTTTAGGGGGAGGTAGGTGAATAATAACTAGAGGGAAGGAGTATCCCCACTGGGAGGGGGAGTTGGGGTAGTTTTGAGGGCGCCGCCCAGAGGGCTGGGCTCTGCCCGGAGGGTGGGGATGGGGACGGGGTTGGCCGGCAGGACTTCGAGGTCGGTGGCGTCGGAGACGACCAGGATCCGGGTGCCCTTGTTATAGTTACCGACAGCCATGATACGGCGGCCGACTAAGGGGGCGAGGTTGAGGTTGGGGGGAACTTCCAACGTAATGGCTTCGGCGCTGGTGGTGACTAAGTAATAATGGGCGGCGGAGACTTGAAGTTTGCCGGAAAAAGCCGTTTCCCGCCAGGGACTAGGAGTGGGACTGGGCGCCATGGTGGGGTTAGCCAGCATGGGGACGTACTGGATGAGCGGTTCGGGGATAGTCAGACGGCCGAGGCCAAAACCAATACCGGAGACGATCAAGGTCAAGGTCATGGCGGTTAAGGGTTTGATTTGGAGGGTGAGCTTGATGCCTTCATTGCCGACCAGTTTTTTCCACCAGGCTTTGAGGTAGGTCACCGGATTGGTCAATTGAAAGGAGAACAGCGGGGGAAGCGTTGATTTGGATTGCTTGATTTTGGTGACGGTTTTAGTGACAGTGGGTGGGCCGCCCTGGTTAGGTTTGAGGGTAGACTTAGTTTCGATCGATTCCAGGTTGAGCGGAGGAAAGGGGGCAGAGTCCATGCTTTAACTCTAGGAGATGGGAGGAAGCCGAGTCAAGTGGCGGTGCGTTATAAAGGCAGGACTTTGATGAGGTAGCCTTGGCCCTTGAGAACGGGGAGGCGAATGAAGGGTAGAGTTTGACAGTCATAACTTACCCACTGGCCATTTTGATACCAATCGACCTGAGCCACTTGATTACCGCCGACCATGGGACCACAGAGCTCATCAACGGAAATACCATAATCTTCAGCCACACTGACGCCAATAGCGTTATATCCGACCGGGTAAGTAGCAGGAAATTCAGCTGACGGAGTCCCTTTAAGAGTGAGACTGGTTGAGCGACTGGCAGTGATCAGATAACCGACGTTGGGCAAGAGGGTAAAGTTAGCCTCTGCATCCGGTTGAGTGCAGCTGTAGGTTTGCCAGACTAAATCTGAGCTTGATACCGGTAAAGTCTCGATTTTAGTCAGGAGTTTATGGATCTGACACAGTTTGGCCGCGGTGATATTAGTAGTTAAAGGGGGAGAGATAAAGTTGAGACCGGTGGTGAGAGCCCAGGTAAAACGGGTATAAGGTTGGCTTTGAGCCTGAACTTGAGTGGTAAGAAACAGGCATAAGCCTAAAACTAAGGAAATAATCGGCCAACGCAGTCGGGTCATATTTTGATAATATAAATTAATTAGAGGATATTGTACTACCAAGAATTTGTTTGGCAAGCAAGAGTATTTAGTTTACAATGCAACCTCTTGATTTATATGATAAAAGAATTAGGTCAAAGGATAACGGAAAAATGGGCTGGGCATTGGTGGCAGGCCTATACAGGGCTAGTGGTGGGGATGTTGGGCTTATTGATCTTACCTGGTTGCGGACCATCAATCGTCACGGTTGAGGCGGATAGATTACCCACTCAAGCAGTTGATATGGTTACTCCGGTGCCGTCTTGGGAAATTTATCAACAAATGAGGCCGCTGAATGAGGCGGAGTGGGAAATCCCAAGCCAGTTTTTATCTTGGGCCGGCATCGAGATAACAAGCCAAACTTCATACCGCGATCGTCTACGAGTCGGAACGCGGGGTCAAGTCGAGGAGTTTTGTGGAGCTGATCAACTACCACTTGATGAGAACGAACAGGTAGCGGGTTGTGTCAGGTTTACGTGGAATGCTACCGGAAGGAATAACTACCTGGATGTAGGAGTGGTAAGTGATACATCTGGCCCGATCATGAGTATTCATGAAATAGTGCATTTGATTCTAAAGAATCAATTGGAACTAGTCGGTACCAAACCGCCAAGGCTATTAATCACCGCTCCCAACCAGTGTATTGTGATTCCAGCTAGTCCGGACGCGAATGTCCAGCGCTTTACCTTTAGGGGGGACGATGATTCGGCTTTTTCCCAGGTCTTAGCGGAAACAACCATGAGTCAGGAGATAGTGGCGGAACTGGTCACTTGGTTGTATTGGTCAACTTACGGAGGACCGAGCGTGGTAAGTGCCTATGATTATAATGAGGTGGAGTCTTTTGCCTGGCTGGCAAAACAAGCCGCAATTGATCCAGATTGGGCTCAAGACACGGTTAAAGAAGTCACAGTCAATAATTCGCTGGAACAATTTTTGAATGATGTCGGGGGAAGATTGAGGGCAGGTGGTTGGTTTCTGGAAGAGCCAAGTGACTTAGAAGCAGGCTTAGCCTGGGTCTTTGAGTTATTGGGGACTGGGGGTCTGAACCCTGAATGGCGGGCTAATTTGCCGTTTTCAACCCGTCAGTTAAATTTAGAGGATGCCTGTAAGGCTCGATATAATCCAGAGTTGATGCAGACACCTTAAGTCCGTTCCGGGTTAATACCGAGTAGCCACAGGACTTGTTCTTTTTTATAGCGGCGGTCACCGCGAGAGTTGATGCGAATGGCCGGCAGTTTGCCCCGCTTGCCCCAGCGTTTAATGGTCAGGGGGGAGACGCGGAGGATTTCGGCGACTTCGCGGACGGTTAATAAATCGGGTAAGTTGTACAGATCTAGGTCTCGTTTGGTTCTGGGTTGAGGATTGTGGGTGATAGCATCGCTTTGTATCATTTAGTCCTTTATGAGTTAGGTATTGATATATTTATTCTTGGGATTAAAGTATCAAACCATGCGCTTTAATGTCAAGTAGGGAATGAGCTAGAGTTGAGCTTGACTATTTTTAGAATGATTGATCGTGTTTAAATGTTTGAGTGATAACTCATGGTCTGATTTGTTACTTTTTGATATGTTTATGAAGTTAGATATAATGACCACCTGATGTTTAATAAGGAACAGCTATTTGTCAGGGAAAAGTTGATAAAGTGGAGCATCTTATCAGTGTTAGCGATAGGCTTATTAGGCCTGGTGGGGTGTACCCAAGGGACTGGGTGGGCTGAGGGGATGAATGATTGTTTACCCCAGCAGGTGTTTATGGCTAATAACGGCTTTTTTAAGATGAAAATTGGGGATAACACCCGGACTTTTAGTAATACTCAATGGCAAGAAAAAGGCTTACCCTTAGCGGCCACTCTGGAAGGTCATTTAAAAAATACAAAATTTAAGAGAGACGGGATTGAGTGGACACTTTATGATTATATGGCTCACCAGGGCTATGCGCCAGTGAGGTGGGGTAACCATTCAGGATTTAACAAAGGGGATTTGACATTCCCTCAAGATCCAGGTTAGACTGAATGTCCTGATGAATCTGCCCTTAAATCAGTTT
>MHDC01000007.1 GCA_001803415.1 Microgenomates group bacterium RBG_16_45_19
CTGGAATGTTTCTTTTCGTATTGATCGTGACCAAGGAAGGCTTAACCGCCGCTACCAGGCTGGTGACATCCTTTTCCAATGAACTCAGAAACTCCTGGCTGTATACCTGATTAGCCAAGAGAGCCGAAAGAGTGTAAGCTATAACCGCAATCTTAACCAGTTTCAAGGCCAAACTCATCTCAGTAAGGTCTTCTGGTGGTAGTGCCGGTCATTTGGTTCTGGGCTACCGGCATCACATACATTCGGAAGCTGGCCGGTAAGCTGTCGGCCGGCCAACCGGCTGATCCGAGCATCTGGCTGTCTGAGAGGCTTTGATTTGAGCTGGCCACCTGCGACCTGGTCCCGGGATTCCAGTTGTCGATTACAAACTCCACCGGCCCTTCCGGGATTACTGTCTGGTCTTGTAGAGTATTCTGTTGCGAAATTGACTGCTCCTGTTGGTCCATTAGCTGGACACTATCACGATTTAATCGGGTATCGATTAAAAAGAGCAGGACGACTAGCGCAGCCGTAGCCGGCATGGCCCAAACCCAGCGCCTGATTGCGGGGAATACTCTGGTGGTCCGAGGGATAGACTCGTTTGCAAACCCGACCTTCTCCATCACCTTCTCGGCCAAGTCAAAGGATGGCTCTTCCTCAGGAAGGTCCCTGGCAATGGCCGAGATTCTCTTTAGAGTCTTTTCGGTCTCGTAACACTCGGAACAAAATTTTATGTGCTCGGCAATCTCTTGCTGGAGTCCGGGATCTAAATCCTTCTCCAGATAGCATGAAATCAACTTCTTAACTCTTCCACAACCTCTCATAGTTCTCCAATTTTGGTTTTAGGGTTTGCTGAAGCATCAGGCGTGCTCGGTTAACTCTTGATTTGACCGTTCCTAACGGCAATCTCAAAGATTGAGCAATTTCTTCATAAGAAAGCTGGGATATGTCGCGTAATACAAGCACTATCTTATACCTATCTGGCAGTTTATTGATCGCCTGTTCCAAAAGATACCCCAGGTGACCGCCGCCGTTTCCGACCGGATGGGAGTGATTCTCGCTTGGGGCTAAACCAAAAAATCTCCAGCGCGTTCTTCTTTTCATTTCATTCTTGGTCAAGTTCAGAGCAATGGTGTATACCCAAGTTGAGAAACAGTAAACCGGATTGTAGCTTTTCCTTTCCCGATACACTCTCAAAAAAGTCTCCTGTAGTATGTCCTGGGCCGTCTCCCGGTCTTGAATCAGCCGGTAGATAGTGTTGAAAAGCTTGCTTTTGTATCTGGACAGCAACAGCTCCAGCGCCGCTTGATTGCCATCCTGCAGCTCTAGCATCAACTGCCGGTCGGAGAGCTGTTCCAGACCCATATCATTGGTTGCCATGGAGCTAGTATAAATTTTCAATTAGGTTATACTGTATAATATACGTTAAGTTCCAATGAAAAAGGCAAGGTTTAACTCCTTGCCTGAAGGGAAATTAGCTTAATCTTAGGTGAGAACTGAAACTTAGCGGACCGGGTGCTTTTCTTTTTCCTTCTCCGGTCCGACGTGCCGATCCAGCCGCTTGAGGCGGTTGATGGTGTGGTCAACCTTCTCGTTGATCTTGACCACGGCCCAGGTCAGGCAGATTAAGGAAATCGAAAGTGCTATGGTGGTGAATTCTCCCATTAGTTCCTCTTTTGTCTATAAAGGGGTTATCGACTCAGCTACCCAGGACTTTACTGCCGAATATCAGTCGAATTACAGTTTGAACTTCCCTCCAGCCCTTAAGATCACCGATGTCGTCAGAAGAACTCGATGTAGATAACCCGAAATTCTCGGGAAATAGTCGTCGAGCCTTTGCGATTCTGAAGCAGATTCTTCAACTGAAATTCCATCTGCAGAGTCTCGGAGTACAGCCAGCGCAAGGCGGTGTCAAAGTACCCCCTTCCTCTGCCAAAATACGAACCTTTGCGGTTATCATTCAGCGCAAAATCATAAGATACTTCCAGGACCACTTGGTCATTAAACATAATGTCCGTACCAATGAACAAAGAGGGATTCTCATCCCCGTCTTTGGTTTCCAGACTATAGTTAATCCCTCCGTGAAATCCGATTGGAACCGCCCCCCACAGATAATTCTTGGAAACCGCGGCATAAAAGCCCTTGGACTTGATGGTATAACGCTTGAGGGAGTCGTTGAAGGCCCCGCTCCCCTGTGAATCAAACCCTAAAGCCACCGAAGGTAGGGCATAAGTCTCCTGGATAATTCTGATACGACCCAAGAATTCCGCCCGGGGATTCCAGTTTACACCCCCTTCCCCCAGTATATTCTCTCCCCCGTAAGCCGCTCCCAGCATAAACCAATGCGTCAGCCCTATGTCTACGGCTGCAAAAATGCCTCCTTTGGGATAGACTCTGAAATCAAAATCAAAGCTCCCCCGGGGGAGCATGTTGGCAGTGGGTATATCGATTAATTTGCGGGGAAGAAGAATGGCGGTCGGACCACGTCTCTGGCCTTCAACCTGTTCTTCTCCTTCTTCGTTCTGATTTTGCCGGCTGAAGAATCCCTGAGCCGAGACTGAACCGGTGAACAATACTAAAAAAACTAAAAGAATCCAAAGCTTGGAGCGCATCCCACCCTCCTTGGCAAAAATTTATCAGGTCATTTCACTCATTATATCTCAGACTAATCAATCTGTTCCCATTTTTGAAAAATTTCCTTCACAACCAATTTAACTTTTTCAGCTGCCCTGGTCAAATATAGCTGAGCTTTGTTTTCGTCGAACTCTGGATAACCTTCCCCTTCCTTGTATAAGAGAATGGTACCCGGTGCAGGAACGGCGTTAACCCCATCCTTCATGGTGTAGGCCAGACTCCTTTTGTATTTTTGTTTTTTCACCAGATTCTTATCGATTGCCAGGATGCAGGCAGTCTCATCAATTCCGGCATGACCCCCCGCTTGTCCCAAAACCTCTTTGGAAACATCCGAGCAGAGCAGCCACCAGTGAATAACCACAATCTTGACTTTCCTGGACTGATGGACATTTTGGGCTGCTCGTCGTAATTCGTCGATCTGGCCCCCATGACCGTTCATAATGACGATTTTTTTGAAGCCTTTCTCCGCCAGAGAGTTCAGAGTCTCGGTGATAAAACTCTCAAAGGTGGGTGACGTGACGGTAAGAGAACCCGGATATGCCAAAAGCGTTTTGGTTATCCCGTAGGGCAAGATCGGAGCGACCATGGCCTTCAAATCCGGAGCAATCATATCTGAAATTCTTTGCGGAATCATATTATCGGTCCCTAGAGGAGTGACCCCGTGGGCTTCCACCGTGCCGACCGGGAAAATGACAGTATCAATCTTTTTGGGCACCAACTCCCCGAACTCCTGCCAGGTTAGTTCTTCCAGCTTTAGCGGAGTCTTAGTCTTATTTGTAGTTGAGGACATAAATTGAGGTTTCTTGGGGGAGTTTTTCCTTTTCAAGAGTCAGAATATTCTTGTCCAACTTGGTAACATTCTTCTTTCCTTGTAGGTAAACATCCACTCCGGCAATCGGCAGACCGTCTCCCATTGAGGGCTGCTTATAGTGCATGGGGATTACAACCTTCGGCTTAATCTTTTCCACATTCTGCCAGGCCGCTTTGGCATCTATGGTGTAAAATCCACCCACTGGTATCATCAGTACGTCCACCCGGCCGATCTCTTTCACCTGCTGGTCAGATAGGACATGCCCCAAATCCCCGCAGTGAGCCAGTCTGATCCCATTCATTTCGAATACGAAAACCGTATTCTCTCCCCGGTCTTTCCCATTATTAGAGTCGTGAAAGGTCTTCACTCCCAAAAACTCCATGCCTTTAGCGCTCTTCTTTCCCTGACCCCGAACAACCTGTGGATTCCCTTTTATTACCTCGGTTTTATTGTGGTCAAAATGGTCGTGTGTGACCAAAACTACGTCGGCAGCGACCACAGGATTAGGATATCCCTCCAGGTTTTTGAAAGGGTCAATGGCTAACTTGATTCCGTCGGAAACGAGAAAAAAGGCGTGGCCAAACCACCTTATGGTTACAGTACCCATTTTCGCCCCACTTTTCTGCTGCGACTGGCTGAGGGAATTAGCAGCCAGGGAAAACGTACAACAGAAAACCGTCAGAGTTTGCATGCGGGTCGACATCTACTTCTTTTTGCCCGGCTCGTAAGTCAATAAAGTCTGCAAGTGGGTTTTGACCGAGGAAGAGAGGCTGGGCAAGTTATAACCCCCTTCCAGGACCGAAACGACTCTTCCTTCACAGCACACCTGCGCCAGGTCCATCACTATTTCCGTCATTCTCTGGTAACCTTTCTCGGTCACGCGTAAATCCGAGAGGGGATCGTCCTTGTGTCCGTCAAACCCGGCGGAAATCAGGATAAAATCAGGCTTAAAGCGGACCGCCTCCGGGTAGAAAATCATGTCAAAGACTTCCAGGTACTCCAGATCGCCGCTGCCGGCGCACATGGGGACATTCAGGGTGTAGCCGTGCCCTTTCCCCTCTCCTTCTTCCTCTTCCCGGCCGGTGCCGGGATAATGTGGAAACTGATGTATCGAGAAATAGTAAACCGTATCATCGTCATAAAAAATGTGCTGGGTCCCGTTCCCGTGGTGGACGTCCCAGTCCACGATCAATATCTTTCTCAGCTTGTGAACCCCCTGCAAGTAGCGGGCGGCCACTGCCACATTATTGAACAAACAGAACCCCATGGCCTTCTCTTTTTCAGCATGGTGCCCGGGTGGACGGACCGCACAAAACGTGTTGCGGACTCTGCCAGACATAACCGCATCGCAGGCAGCCAATACCCCGCTGACTGCCAGGACAGCCACGCTGTAAGATTCAGGGCCGACCATGGTGTCAGAATCCAAAAGAACTGCCCCCTTTTGCCCTGCCATCTGAATCTGCTGAATGTAGCTCTTGGAATGAACCTTTTCCATCCATTCTAAGGTGGAATGCTTGGCTTCTATTTTCTGGAGCTTGGAGGCCAAACCACTTTTTTCTAAACCAGAAATAATGGCTCTCAATCTCTGAGGATTTTCCGGATGCTCTCTGCCGGTAATGTGCTTGAGATAGTCTGGGTGATAAACTAATCCGGTCTTATGCATCTTGCAGGTACTTCAGTTTTAGTCTGGGCATTAATCTAGCTGTCAAATAAGTAAACAGAATCGCCAAAATCAACCGGCTAAAGAACAAAACTAGTCCATTAGCGCCTAGTGCCATAAAGAGCAGGGTGTCCTCTACCACGGCATGGCAGAGTGCCAAAAAGACTGCTACCAGGAAGATCTGCTGCTTGTTTATCAGTTTACTCCGCGCTTCAGGTATCAGTACCCCGGCTCCGTAAGAGATGCCAAAAATAAACCCCGCCAAGAGAGGAACCAATGCCTCTCTCTGGAATCCTATTCTTCTGGTAGCCGGATCTACCTTATTAGTCAACCAGTCCAGCGCTTTTGTCTGCCGCATAAATTCCAGTGCAATCAATAGAGGCACTAAGATGACAAATACCAACAGACTGAGTTTCAGTCCGCCTTTCAAAGCAGTGCTAAAAAACAATCCCCAATCCACGCTTCTCTCCTACAGCAGAATCTGTTTCAACGCCAGGCCGGATAATCCAGAGGCGATCAGCCTGATAAACATTAGCGCCATATACTTTGTCCCCATCTTCTGGGTTATGGTTACTTCCATGGGGAGTGAATGACATATTCCCAGCATGACTGCAAGAATAGTGACCTGTTGGCTGCTTAATCCCAGGGTAGCTATCACTGCCATGGCTGCGTAAAGGTTGACCGCATTCCCCAGCACTATAGCCAGAGCCGCCCCGCCCGGCAAGCCGAAAATCTGCATATAGGGTGAAAAAAAGTTGGCGATGGCTGGCAGGACCGGAGTGAACTTTAGGAATGTAACTATGAAGTAAACTGGCAGCATTATCTTCACCAGAATCCAGTATGACTCTAATCCGCGGAAGAATCCGTCTATTGTAATCTGACCGTGGCGATTCTTGATTTTGGATTTTAATTTTGAAGGTAGAGACAGTCGGGCAACAACCGCTTCACTGCTTTCAGTCAACTTACATTTTCTCCGGCGCCTTTATGCCTAAAAGATTTAGCCCCTCCCTGAGCACAATTTGGGTAACGTATACTAACAGCATCTTAGCCTTAGTAGCGGTTTCATCCTCGGTTATAATCCTCACATTCTGGTAATATGTATTGAATACACCCGCCAATTTCAAGAGGTAATTGGCAATTATGTGAGGTTCATATTGCTCGGCCGCATTCTTGACAGTTTCCGGAAAATTCTCCAGCAGTTTGGTCAGTTGATACTCTTCCCGGCCCGCTATTTTCTGGAAATCGACCTCTGACGATATGGGCCTGCTGTACTTCCTCTGCAGGCTGCATAAACGGGCATGGCTGTACTGTAAGTAAGGCCCGCTCTCCCCCTCAAAATTCAAGACCTCCTCCCACTTAAAATCAAAATCTTTCTGCCTTCGCCGAGACAGAAATGCGAAAACCACCGCTCCAATCCCCACTTGATTGGCAACTTTCTCTTTCTCCTCCAAATCAGGATTCTTTTCAGCAATAATTTCCCGCACCAATTGAATGGATCGTCTCAGGACATCTTCCAAGAGCAGGATGTGTCCGCTGCGAGTGGATAGTATCTGCTCCTCAAATTTCACCCAGCCGAAATCCACGTGAATACAATCTTTTGCCCAGGCGTGCCCCATCAGCTCCAGCACTTTGAAAACCTGCTGGAAGTGTAGTTGCTGGGCGCTGCCGACCACATACAGAGATTTGTGGAAATCGTAGGTTTGCCGCCGGTACATTGCCGCCGCCAAATCTCTGGTGGTGTACAGCGTGGCTTCGTCTTTTTTCTTGATTAGGCAGGGAGGCAAATTGAACTTGTCTAAGTTGACGACTAAAGCTTCCTGGCTGACTTCGGTCAATTTGTTCTCTTCCAATTCCTTCAGCACTACTTCAATCTTGGAATCGTAAAAAGCCTCTCCGGCATAGGAATCAAATTCTATCCCCAGAATGTCATAGATCCGCTTAAACTCATTTAGACTGATTTCCCTGAACTTCCTCCACAGTTTCGTATTCTCTTTTTCTCCCAGTTCCAGTTTTCTGAACTCCTCTCTGGCCTGATCCTCAAGCTGGGTTGCGGATTCCGCCTCCTGGTGAAAGCGGGTGTACAATTCATAGAGATAATTTACTGGATTCTTCTGGTACTCTTCTTCTTTGCCCCACTTTCTGTAAGCCACCAGCAGTTTTCCGAATTGGGTCCCCCAATCACCCAGGTGATTTACTCTGACAACCGGATGCCCCAGTTTCTTGAAAATCAAATATAGCGACTGCCCGATTACCGTTGACCTCAGATGCCCAATTCCAAAGGGCTTGGCAATGTTAGGAGATGAATAATCAATGATAATCGTCTTTCCTTGACCAGAAGTATTGCTTCCGTAATCATGCTGCTTTATAAAGACTTCCTTCAATACTGTTTCAACATACTTTGACTTACTCAAGTAAAAATTCTGGTACGGACCTGCGGCGGCTGTGCTAAAAGCTCCACTTGTCGTGTCCGTCTTTGCTACAAGCTCTTGTGCTATTACATTAGGTGGCTTCCTCCATGCCTTCGAGAGAGTGAAGCAAGGAAATGCGTAATCGCCGAGCTCTTCTCGCGGAGGCACCTCCAGAAGTCTCTCTACTTCTGCAACCGACAGAGCCGTGCTTAGATGGAGTTGTTTGATAATCTCTGTTTTTAGGGGGTTCATCCGGTGTCCTGCAAGGTTGCTGGCTCAGGCTTGAAAATCTTCTTCTCCTCTTTGGCGAAATAGTAGTAATAAAGAGCGGCAGAAGCAACATAAAGTCCGGCCGCCACCACCAGAGGTGGAGCAAACGAGTACAACTCAATCAACTTTCCCCCTAAGCCTGCGCTGAAGACCCAGGATAAAGTCCAGGCCAGGGCAATCAGACTGTTCACCAGAGGATGCTCCTTTTCCTCCACCGCCTCCATGGCAAAGTGGGTCGAAATCGGCTGAGCCATATTCATCAGGGCCCCCCGGATGAAAAAGGCTCCGATCGCGAAACTCAGCTTAGTGGTGAATGCAAGAATCAACATGAAAGGAATCGACGCCAATTCAGTAAACACAATCGTCCGAATCATCCCCCATTTTTTGGCCACCACCGGACCAATAATTATTCCGGCCAACATGAAAATCTGCAGCCAGGCAAAATAAATTCCGATTTGATGGGCAGACTGGTGAAACAGGGTCTTGAAATAAAGGTTCAGAAAGGGGATAATCAACCCCGCTCCCACCCCTACCAAGAATAGAGGAAAAGCCAGTTTGAAGTAAATCTTCCCCCGTTTTTTAAAATTCTGCCACTTCCAGATCTCAGACGATCCCTCTTTTTTGGCCGCTTTGGTCTTAATCAAGCCGAAGGGGATAACCCCGATCAGGCCGAATCCGATTGAAATCAAAAGTGACCATCTCAAACTCTGGACATGGCTGATGTCAAATGAGTCCAGGATCTTGACCAGGTACCCGCCCAATAGGCTCCCCATAATAGCGGCCAGAATCCAGGTCCCGAAATTCAGGCTGAAGAGATAACTCCTCTCCTTGGGGGAGGAGGACTGCATGAAAAAAGGAGGAGCCGAAAGCCTTAAGCCCGCCGCGCTGGCTCCGGAAAAAAACGCCGCCAGCCATAAGCTGGCTTCATGCTGAGCCGTGCTCAAAAATGCGTAGCCAATGGCAGAAAAAGCCAGACTGACGATTAAGATTGTCCGGTAGGAGAACCTGGGGAGCAAAAAAATTAACGGTCCCGAAATGACTAGGGTTCCCAGCGCCGTAGCTGACAACAGACTTCCGATGAATCCCTCTTTGAATCCCATTTCCTTCAAATAGAGATTCAACAGCAGTTGAAATACTGCAAAAGTAAACGCGGCAAAAAAAGTCCCGATTAAAAATAGTCTGGACTCCTTGGAAAAAAGTGAGATATGGTGAAGGTAATCCTTAACGTGAAACCAGACTCCGCCTTTGTCTTTTGCGACTGTCCGGCTCTTTACTGGTTTTTTCGAGGAAACTGCTTCTTCAGGCATTATAGTAAAACACACCCCTGCAAACCGTCTGGGCCGGGCCGGTAATGAATAGATTTTTCAGTTTGGGATTGTATTCGATTTCCAGATTTCCCCCTGCCATCCGCGCTTTAACTTTGTTTGCCAATTTACCCGCGAAAATACCCGCCAGAACCGCCCCACTCGCTCCAGTTCCAGAGGACAAAACCGCTCCCACTCCCCGCTCCCAGACTCTTACTTCCATTTCTCGTTTGTTTATCACCCGTCCAAATTCCACGTTCACTTTATGGGGCTGAAAGACCCGGTGATGCTCGATTAAGTACCCCTGTTCCTTCCAGTCTGGCGGAAACTTGCTGACCAGCCTGACCCCGTGAGGGTTGCCAATATCTACGTAAATCATATCAACCGCTTTATTTCTCAACTTAATAGTCATCCGCTTAATTTCTTTTGCTTGCCGACCAAGATTCACCCTGACTTTGAGGTTACTTAAGTCTCCATTCAAGATTTCATTGCTGACTATACCTTTTACCGTCTCAATTTCTTTAGTCAGTCGGGGAGAATATCCTCTCTCCAAGAGATAACGCACCACACAGCGGGTCCCATTGCCGCTGACCTGAGCTTTGGTGCCGTCAGGGTTGTAGACCTCCATGAAGAAGGGAGCCTTTTTGCCTTTGGAGACGATTAGCAAGGTGTCTGCGCCTATACCATAGTTGAAATCGCAGATTTGCTTTGAGAATTTCCCCCAGTTGAAGTTCTTGGGGAGGTTATTCTGTTTGTCGCAGATAACAAAACTGTTCCCGCATCCCTGGATTTTGCTGAATTGAATTTTGTAGGTTCTCACACTGAGCCTGGTCTGAAAGTACAATGTATAAAACCGGGTGAAATATGGCAACTGTATTTGAGACTGAGTC
>MHDC01000008.1 GCA_001803415.1 Microgenomates group bacterium RBG_16_45_19
TCTTTCAGCCTGTCCTGAGCTTGCCGAAGGGTCCCCGCAACCAAATAAAGCCGTCCAGCGCCGGTTTTTTTATCTAAGTCTTGTTTGTGTATCGCACGCTTCTGCCCAAACCCACCCGCATCAAGATTTTTAGGTTAACCAACTCATGGAGTAATTGATAAGCCTTTTTATTACTCACCCGGAGTAATTTTTGCACTTCTCGGTTGGTAACTGATCCATTTTGGTTGGCCAATTCGATAATTTTGATTTGATCATTTCTTAATGATATCTGAGGTTCCTCGGAGTTTTGTTTCTTTAATCCCCCCAATTTAAGGATCTTATCTTTGACCGACTTTAAGCTAATGGCCACACCTTCACCAAAGTATTCCAGCCATTTGGTAAGATCGTAATCTTGTTCATGTACCGATTTCAAAACTTGATAGTAACGCTCACGATCTGAATTATAAAAATCGTCCAAGGAAAAAAAGCGTTTAGTGTCGAAGCCGCGGCGAATTAAGATTAAGGTTGCGAGTGCTCTTCCGGTTCGACCGTTACCATCCATAAAGGGATGAATCCGAACCAATTCATAATGCACGATTCCCGCTTCTAAAACCGGATTTAGGTCTGTCTCTTGGTTAACATTAATCCAGGCAAGCAAGTCAGCCATTAATTGGGGCACTTTTTTGGTTGGCGGTGGTAAATAGGTAACTTCTCCGGAAGCTCGATTTCTTAATAATACATATTCCTTATCGGAGCGGTATTTCCCTACATATTTAGTACTCTTCAGGACACCTTTGGTAATGAGTTTATGCAATGCCAAAACATCGGCTTGAGTTAAAACGGGTTTTTGATTTATTGTTAAATTGTCCAATTTTTCTAACGCAGAAAAATAGTTAATCACTTCCTTTTTATCTTTAGTTAGGGCTAAAACATCACGGCCAATCATCAGATCACTGACTTCTTCAAAGGAGAGCGGATTACCCTCAATACTGGTGGAAGCATAGGTACTGCGAATCAATGCCTCTTTTCTTAAATTGACTGCCCATTTGGGTACGAGTCTGGCATTTAAGATAGAAGACCGGTAGTCACTTATTTGAGTTAAGTACTTTACCAAGGTATGCGTTAAGCGATATTTGGGTTTGAACATGCTAACATTGTACCATAATCATTACCTAATCATTACCGATTTAAGTACTTAATCATTACCAAAGTGTCCCGCACTGAGCCAAGCCGAAGTGCTAAAATAGCCCAGAAGTCAAGCAGGCTTGCCTGCCGAAGCTTCAGCGAAGGCAGGGTAGCTCAATGGCGGAGCAAGGTCTTCATAAGGCCGAGGTTGTGGGTTCGACCCCCACCCCTGCTACAAAATCCTCAAAAAAACACTTCCAGCCACTGGCGCCATCTAGGCATCACTTCCGGTGGTTCGGCTGGACTGACTCTCAGTTCCACCGTCTCCGTCGCTTCCGCTATTTCTTGAGGCAATACCACCACTACCTCACCGCTTCTGCCCATATTTAAAGTCTCTCTTATAGTCTGCTCCACATAATCAGGTGATGTCTTGTAAGAATATTCTTTTTCCAATGCCTCTTGTTCCGCTTTCAACTTATCCACCTTTTCTCTGGCTTCAACCAGGCGGTCTTTTAAACCGACGAAGTCATATATACTCCTGGATAAATTCACCGCCAAGACTACCCCCACTACCACAATACCCCACCAAATTACTCTCCGCTGTCTATCTGATCGAGTTGACATAAAACCGCTAGTCTGGTACTATAAGACTCAATTCCTCGAGGGTTGAGTTGCCTCGTTGAACCACTGGTAATATGGAAGATACCACAAAAAAAGTCACCTTGCGCGAAGCCCGGGAAAAATTCATCGAATACCTTAAGAATCGGGGTCGAGCCACGGCTACCATCTTAGCCTACGGCAAAGACGTCGATCAATTGGTTGAATTTGTCGGCACCCAGCACAAATACGACCCCACTACCATCACCACCCAAGACATCGAAAACTTCAAAATCCACCTTAAAAACCAGAAGTACACCGCCAAATCCATCTCCCGTAAAGTCAACTCCATTAAATCATTTTTCCGCTATCTCAAAACCCAAAACATCGTCGCTGACAACCCGGCCACCTCCGTCACTCACCCCAAATACGACATCGCTCCCCCCCGCGTTTTAACCAAATTGGAATACCGGGCTTTGCGTGACGCCTGCCGCGACGACATTCGCATGTCCGCCATCATTGAAGTCCTTTTACAAACCGGGATGCGTATCGGCGAGCTCGCTCAGCTCCAAGTTGATGACATTAGCCTGGATAAGAAAAAGGCCTATATTAGAGCCTATGAATCCCGCGCCGGTCGCACCATTCCCTTAAATGACGCCGCCGTTAAATCCATCCAAGAATACTTGGATATTCGCCCCGAATCTGACAACCGTACCTTGTTCCTCACCAAAACCGGTAATCCTTTCTTGGTGAGAAACATTCGCACCGCCATCGACCGCTATTTCAAGTTAGCCGGTATCGAAGACGCTAAGGTTAATGACTTGAGGCACACCTTTATCGTCCACCAGCTCCGCTCCGGCACCCCCCTCACTTACGTCAGCCGTTTGGTTGGCCACAAACGCCTCTCCACCACCGAAAAATACCTCAAAATGATCGAAGACAAACCCGACAGAGACACCATCAAGTTGGAAGAGCTGTAACCCCCCTGATTCTCCCCCAATCATGCTACAATGGGCCCGTTTATAGGGAGCGTAGCATAACGGTTAATGCAACAAGCTTATATCTTGTCGATTCTAGGTTCGAATCCTAGCGCTCCCACCCTTTTCCCTGATCACAGCTTGGCTCGCCTAACCACTTCCTCCTCAATCAATTCCCGGTCCTTGCCGTACTTCAACCGCGATAACTCCTTAATCATCGTCGCCACCTTCGGGTTGCGCCGTTTTTCTACCTCATCCAAATCCTTGATCAAATCCATACTAAATGGCGGCACCGGCTCGTTATTAACGATCGTCTTCACAAACACGTTAAACCGTTCAATATTCGTTAGATCGGTTTCATTAAACGTCGGTGTGAATTCGTGTTGTAAAAAGTTGGCGTCGGTGACCCCGATCCTAAAGGCAATCAGTGTCCCGACATTACCAAACACTGCCTGTTTCACTTCTTCCTCAATTTGACCGACAAACTGGTTAGCCACCGTTAAATTCAGGTGATATTTCCTTGCCTCGGATAAAATCACCGCGAAATCCGGCGTGGCAAAATTCTGGAACTCGTCCACGTACAAATAAAAATCCGGCCGTTGCTCTTCCGGCACATCCTGGCGACTCATCGCTGAGATCAAAATTTTCGGCACCAGGATTAAACCTAAGAAATTCGAATTCTCTTCGCCGATCCGGCCTTTAGCCAAATTGATCAGGAGAATTTTACCTTCATCCATCACCTTTCTGAAATCAAAAGCACTTTGCGACTGACCAATGATATTCCGCATCATTTTATCGGTCACAAATCGGCCGAACTTAGACACGATATAATCCAAGACTTCCGACTTATGGAAATCAGAGGTCTGGGCAATTTGATCGGTCCAATAGCGCCGCACCACCGGGTCTTTAACTTTGGGTAACAGTTCCTGCACATAACGGGCATCGGTTAGACAGCGTACCACCTCCACAAACGTAGCTCCCGGTTCACTCATCACCGTCAGCATGGCGTTTCTGATGGCGTGCTCAAATCTGGGTCCGATAATCCCCGTTTTATGCGGGTCATATAGCTTGTACATCAAATTGATGATGGCCGAGACTACCATATGCATTTGATCTTCAGTCTGGGCTTCCATAATGTTTAATCCCAGCGGTCGCTCCAGATCTGCCGGACTAAAGTAAATCACATCCTCAGCTCGAGATGGGGGAATCAACTCCAACAACTTTTCCACCGTGTCATGCGGATCGATAAAACACACCCCTTTACCAGCTTGAATATCCTGGAGCAGCATCTCCATCATGAATTCCGACTTACCCACCCCGGTTTTGCCAATGATATACATGTGCCGCTGCCGGTCCTTCTGGCCGATATTGACATTACGCCTCAAACCCCGGTAGCGGCTCACCCCCAAAAACAAACCTTCCTGAGGAATCTCCGCCGGCGCCGGCGCTCTTTTGGCATTTAGCCAGCGAATGTGCGGTGTCTCCACCATCTTATTGGGGAAATGGAAGACCGTGGCTAATTCTTCGCTATTCAACACCGATTGTTTGCGCTCCCATACCGGCTGATAGCGGTAAATAAAATCGATCATGAAAAAACTCTTCAACCTAATCTTGGCTTTGACCAAGCCGTTATAACCGGAAGTAAACTGGGCAAACGCACCCATGATGTTTTTCAAATGCATCTTCGCCAATTGCTGGCTGGTCGACGACACCACGATCCGAATACTGACATTAAAACCGGGCTTGCTGATCTTGCTGTCCAGGGCCTCATAGGTCCGCTGGTCAGCCATAAACTTGGCTTTTTCCGGATCAGACTCACCTTTTTTGGTCTGAGCTAAATATTGACCTCCCCGGTGTTGCCATTTAGCTGACGCCGGCGACAAAACCAACTGAATCGCCGCTCCTTCACCTTCGCCCATTTTGGCCAAAGCTGCCGTCAACGCGCTTAAGGGATCCGTTGGTAAATCCTTGAATAGTTTAATCGGACTGTAGTTGGGGCCCTTTAACTTTAAGGCTCCGAACGCCACCTTACCCGTCTCCGAAAAAATGTTGTATTCATCCACCTCGGTAATTTCGGCCATCGGGTAAGCGCCGTAGATCTGTTTTTCCAACAGATCTTGCAGTTCGTGAGAACACGACACACAAAAACGGATATCCTCCTTTAACGCCACAATCTCAAAGGAAAAATGTTCCTGGGTTTTCCAAAAATGCTTCATCCCGCTTTCATGGATCGTGTGGAGCTGAGCAAACATTTGTTCGGCCGCATCAATCTTAATTTCATTATCTCTTGGCACCCGCACTTCCAGCAGTTTAAAGCCTAAGCTATACGCCTCCCGGTTGCGCTGGCGGTACCACTGCAAAAACAGATACCCTAAACCCACCAATCCCATTATTGCCATGACCACCACTACCAACATGGTCAGCAAATACAGACTTTGACCAATGAACTGATCCACCGGTTCCATAAACCCTCAAAATCATTATAGTCTATCTCTTAAAAACTACCCTATCCCCAAACATCTGCCTCAACCGTTTCACCCACTCAGCCAACCACCGGGCTCCGTCAGTAACCGATCGCTTTAATCCTTGGACCATGCCTTGACTGGTCAGCGGTACCACAATCTTATCTTGAGTCACTGACGGGGCATTGGCCAAAACTACCTGGCCATGATCATCGGTTACCGGCTGAAGCAAACTGATTTCCCGTTCCTCCTTCATCTGCTCCACCCAGCCCTCCACCGCCGGTTCCAACTCCATGTCTTCACTGACTTCCTTCAAAGCCACTTTTTCTTGAGGTTTCGCCGGAATGACCAATTGCTCTTTCTGGACGCTCCCCACCATCGGCTGCACCGGCGGCACTTGACCTGGTGGTATCGGCGGCGGCGGTATTGGTGCCGGCGGTACCACCGGCACCTGAGTCTGATCACCGGTTACTTGATCCATCTCTTCATCTTAGCAAGAAATTAGCCTGCTTAGAAATCCAGACCTCTCACCGCCAATTTTCCCCGATCATACGGGTGCTTCACTTTTTTCATTTCCGTCACCAAATCCGCGGCTTCGACCAGCTCAGCCCTAGCCTTTCTCCCCGTCAAAATTACATGGGTCTTCTTTCTTGCCTGCACTAACTCCAGCACCGACCGCCACTCCACCAATTTATCAGCCATGGCATTATTCACTTCATCCAAAACCAATACGTCAGCCTTACCCAATTGCTCTCTCGCCGTCTGCAACGTCGTTTCTGCCGCTTGCTTGTGTTCTGCTTCACTTGCTGTATCCACCACCTTTGCTCCCCCTCTAATTTTAGCGATTTTCACTAGTCGCTCTAAGCGAAATCCCTTTCCCATCAAATAAACCTCTACCCCCAATTTTCTTAAAACCTCCACTTCCGATGACTTCCACGATGCTTGCTTATAAAACGCTACCCAAGCCACCTTCATCCCCGCTCCCACCGCCCGCACCACCGTCCCGATAGCAGCCGAAGTTTTGCCTTTGCCATCGCCAGTGAAAACGTAAACCATACCCAAATTATCCTTCATATAAACCTTAATTTGGCTTCCCTAATATCTTATTCAACCGCTCCGTCACATCTACCTCCACCCAAACGCCCATTTCCTCCAACATTTCCACCAAAGTCAGCATTGGCAGACCGATGACATTAGTGTAACTGCCGACGATATCTTTAACATACTCTTTTATCACGCCATGCATTTGGTAGGCGCCGGCTTTCCCTTCCCATTCCTTTGTCTTTAAATATTGTTCCACTTGCCACTCATTCATCGGCCGAAACGTCACCTCCGTCTTCTCTACCTCCACCACCCGCTCCCAAGTGTCCGCCTCCACCACGCAAATCCCCGTCCAAATCTCGTGGGTCCTGCCGGCTAATTTACCAATGATTGCCTTTGCCTCTTGCCGATTAGCTGGTTTCCCGATTAGCTCCCCGTCTAGACTTACCATCGTATCCGCCCCAATAATTATTGTCCCCTCATCAGTCATCTTCTTAGCCACCGCTTCCGCCTTCATGGTCGCCAAAGTCGCCACCACTTCACTGGCCTCTTCCCAGTCAAACTGATCCTCTTTTACCCTGGATTCCTGAACCGTAAACGGCAGCTCCAACAAGGACAACAGTCGCTTCCGCCATTCACTCCCCGACGCCAGGATTAATTTCATGGGGTTATTTTAACTGAATTACCCAAATATGTCTCTAAACGCACCCTCATCTCATCAACTTGCCCCTGATAACCTAAACCCACTAATACTTTCGGAATATACGTTTCGAACTCGGAGCCACGTAACAAATCCCATACAATTTGATAAGCCAGATAAAACATATAATCGGGTGGGTTAATCTCTTCTCTATCAAATACTCCGATCCAAGCCCGGCACTGCTGGCAGACTCCAGCCAAATCAAATGGTTCTTGACCAAAAAAGAGATTTTTCTTTAACTCGTAAAACTGTTCTTTTTCAATCTCAGTAAAATCCCAATGTTCGGGTACCTCGGGCACCCACATACTCCCTCCACTAATCACCGTCATTATACCCTTCCCATCATTCAATAAAATATGCGATACATTCACTAATTTTTCAAGCACTACAGGCACTCCAGCCGCAAGCGTGGCAAGTGACGCAACCTTCGGCAAAAGTGGTTTCCCCGCCGCACTCCGGGCAAACCTTAGCCTGATGAGGATTAAGTTTCAACTCTTCTTCTTGTCGTTCCACCAATGTCCTGACCCGTATTTGACTTTGTGACACGGCTCGTGTCGGTACTATTGATGTTATCTCCGGGGCTGCCAGTATCTGCCGTTCTTTGCTTTTATCCCGGTAGACCGTAATCCCTTTACAACCCTCCCGCCAAGCCAGTAAATAGGCTCGGTGGATGTCATCGATTGTAGCCGTGGCCGGAAAATTAATCGTCTTGGACACCGCATTATCGGTGAAGCGTTGAAAGGCCGCTTGCATGTTAATATGCCATTCCGGCGTGATGTCATAAGCCGTCCGAAATATCTGCTTCATCTCTTGGGGTACGCCTGAAATCAACTTCAACGGTGTCCCCCTCATCACTTGATCAATTATTGCCTGAGCCTTAAACTTGGCTCCCGGCAGCTCGGCTAAGGCCGCTTCAAACAGGGGGTGGGTATAATTTAAGCCGGCTTCATCCACCACATTCTTCACATAAGACAAGGCAAACACCGGCTCAATCCCACTCGAACAATCGGCTATCATGCTGATTGTCCCCGTCGGGGCAATGGTGGTAACCGCCACGTTCCGCACCTTTACTTTTTTGGCCAATACCGGATGCTTTTTGGCATAATCGCTTTTAGCCCATAACGGAAATTCCCCCTTCTCTCTGGCTAGCGCCGCACTGGCTTCCCACCCCGCCCGCTGCACTGCTCCCATCACTTTAGTCGCCAAAACCACTGCCCCTTGGCTGTCATACTGCACCCCTAATTTCAGCAGCATATCCGCCCAACCCATCACTCCTAAGCCGATGCGCCGGACTTTCTGAGCCATCGCTTTGATTTGGGGAATAGGGTATTCACTGGCATCAATGCCATCATCCAAAAACCTAACTGCCAGTTTCGTCGTCGCCTCCAGCCCTTGCCAATCGACTCGCTTAGATCCGCCGACCACAAACTTCGCCAAATTAATCGAGCCCAAATTACAGACATCAAACGGGTGGAGCGGTTGTTCCCCACAAACATTAGTCGCCTCAATCGGACCTAAAGCGTCTATCACGGGGTTATGCCGATTTATCGCATCCAAATAAATCATGCCCGGATCTCCCGTCCGCCAAGCCAGAGCCACCGCTTGATCAAAAATGGTCCTGGCTTTCACCGTCTGCACCACCTGGCCAGTCCGCGGATTCTTCAACTGCCATGGCCGATCCTGCGTCACCGCCTTCATAAAGGCATCGCTCGCCCCCAAAGAGATGTTAAAGTTAGCTACCGCTCCTTCTTCGGTTTTACAGGTAATAAACTCAAAAATGTCCGGATGATCGACGTTTAAAATTCCCATATTCGCCCCTCGGTGCCGCCCCCCCTGCATCACCACCGCCGTCGCCGCGTCAAACGCTTTCATGAAACTGATCGGTCCCGAAGCAAAGCCACCACTCCCGACTACATCCCCCCTCGGCCGCAACTGGGAAAAGTTGTAGCCCGTACCTCCGCCGGCCTGGTGGATCAAAGCCGTCCATTTCACCGCCTCAAAAATCGCCTCCATCTTGTCTTCCACCGGCAACACAAAGCAATTGGCTAATAAGCCTTTTTTCCTCCCCGCTCCCCGGAAATAACAGCCGGCCGGGACAAACTTAAACGTGGTCATCATCTCGGCAAAAGCCGCCTGCCACTTTTGTCGCTGACTCTTTTCCACTCGCGCCACTGCCTGAGCCACCCGCTCAATCGCCTGTCTGGGTGACTCAATCACTTCCCCTTTCTCGTCCTTAGCTAAATACCTGGAGGCCATGGCTTTTAGGGCATTCACACTCATCTTCAAGTCATCTTCCACCCCCATAATTCTTTCTCTTTCCCTGACAATTCGCCGCTTCTCCCGATACAAAATATAGGCTTTAGCCGTGTCATAATGCCCTCCGGCCATTAACACTTGCTCCACCACGTCCTGGATTTGCTCAACCGTCGGCGTTTGCTTGTGGTTGGTTTTAGTGACGATATTCACCACAATTCCCGTCAATCGCCTTGCCTCGTTCCCGTCAAACTCACCCGTTTCTTTGACCGCTTTCATCAACGCCTGGGTAATCTTCACTTGGTTAAAAGCCACTACCCGCCCATCCCGTTTCACAATCTGCGTCAGTCGCTGTTTATTTGGCTCACGAGTCATGCTCTTTCTCCTCGGCAAACGGATGGTCAGTTCTGGTTTTGGACTTAATCCGATAATAAGCCTGCCTTAATTCCTGTTTACTCTTGGACGGGTTAAATTCACTCAGGGGATACTTATTCGCTTGCTTCGTCACTTTTGCTTGAAAAGCCTTAGCTAAATCGATATCAAACTGCTCAGCCAATTCCATCAATAAAAATAGCACATCCGCCATTTCCTCTGCCACCGCCTGCCGCCACCGCGAGTGGTCTTTTACTTCTTCGGTTTTCACCCACTGGAAATGTTCCAACAATTCCGCTGCTTCCAAGCAAATCGATATGGCCACGTCCTTTTGATCCGTATCCGTCCAGCCTCGCTCCGCCCGGAACTGTTTGACTCTCTCTTTAAGTTCTTGCACCGTCGTCTGTTTATCGTTCATGTTTCCTCCCCAAACTCCCCCCCCGCCAATCTGGCTTTTAATCTTTCTAGCATTGCCTCATATTCCTCAAACAAATCCGTCTGATAATCCCTAGCTAAATTGCTTAGATCATACAGAATATCACTGAGTGCGTCCTTGATATCCTCGACCGTTTTCTGTTTCTTGGGATCATTCGTGTGCTTCACTCCCTCCACAATCAACACTGCCTGGGCTAATTCACCCACTTCCTCCGCCAAATCCAACACCCAATCCTTCTTGCTAAAAGCGGCTCCCCGCTTCTCAAACTCAGCACTGACTTCAGCCGTTTTTTGGATTATCTGTTTAGTGTCCATCAACCTCCAACTTTTCAGGGGGCGGTGATTCCGCCCCTACATACTGCACTTACTCCACCCGCAGTTGGGGCAAGAGACACAGCCATCAGCAAATTGAGTCTGACCGCCGCACTCCGGACACGGCTCAGTTGTTCGCGTGGCCGTCACATCCGCCGATAACTGACTTTCCCCCCCTTTGACATTAAGCACTTGATCTAGTTTCGAGCCGTCCCGGTAAATGGTAATCCCCTTCAACCCCAGCTTCCATCCTAAAAGATAAGCTTTTTCCACCTCATCCACCGCTGCTGTCTGGGCAAAGTTAATCGTCTTACTCACCGAATTATCCATCCATTTCTGCCAGGCTGCTTGTATCTTAACATGCCACTCTGGCCCAATTTCATGAGTGGTCACCCACGCCTTTCTGACCTTTTTCGGTATCTCCTTGACGCGCTTAATCGTCCCCTCTTTCAATATCTGGGCCAAGATTTTTCGCCTCTGACTTTGGTTAAGTTCCTGCTCTAAATATCGTTCCAACTCCGGATCCGCCATCATAAACTCCCGCGTCGGCGCGTTCTTCCGATTGTCCTCGTTAAAACTCCGTCTCAAAGTTACCCAAGAAAAAACCGGCTCTATCCCACTCGAACTATTAGCTATCAACGACGTGGTCCCGGTCGGCGCGATCATCAGCAGGGCGCAATTGCGATACCGCTCGGCACTACCGACATAAACCGACCGGTCAAAATTGGGGAACGGTCCCCGCTCGCGAGCCAATTGCAGCGATGCTTCCTCGGCTTTCTGACGGATAAACTTAGCCAGGCGCTCGCTTAGCCGCACCGCCTCACTGCTGTTATAAGCAATCCCTAACCTAATTAATAAGTGGGCAAAGCCCATCACCCCCAGGCCGATCCGCCGGTTACCTTCTTTGACCATTTGCCTTATGGCTTCCAGGGGATAAGTGTTCACCTCAATCATATCATCCAAAAAGCGGATCCCAATTTTGACCGACCGCTCTAAATCTTCCCAATCTATTTCCCATTTACCTTTCCGCTCGACTAAGTGATTGGACAAGACAATCGAGGTTAGGTTGCAACTTTCATAAGGCAATAAGGGGATTTCACCACAAGGATTAGTAGCGTCTATCCTTCCAATCGTTGGGGTCGGATTATCTGCTTCCAGTTTATCCAAAAAGGCTAAGCCCGGATCGCCCGTTTTCCAAGCGTATTGGGCTATTAAATCAAACAATTCCCGAGCTTTAACTGTTTTCCAAACTTCACCATTGCGCGGGTTGATTAAGCGCCAGTCCTTATTACCCTGAACCGCCTCCATAAAAGCGTTGGTGACTCCCACCGAAATGTTAAAGTTTTTAATTGTCCCATCTTCGGCCTTCAACTTAATGAACTCTTCAATATCCGGATGGTCTACGTTTAAAATGGCAATGTTGGCTCCCTGCCTTTTTGCCCCCTGCAAAATCTGCGCCAAGGCGGCCGAATACGCCCGTAAAAAATCCACCGGGCCGCTGGCAGCCTTCGGCACATTTTTGACTTTGTCCCCGTGCGGCCTAATTTTAGAAAAATTAAAGCCGGTGCCGCCGTTATTCTTATGCACCACCGCCGCTTCACCCAGCGTTTTAAAAATCGAATCCACGTTGTCTTCAATCGGCAAGACAAAACAAGAAGATAACTGACCGGTCCCGCCCGGATTCCCAGCCTCAAACATGGCTTTGCCGGCACAGACCAATTTCCAATTTACCATCCGCTCGTAAAACCTCTCCGTCCAATAACGAACTCCTTCACCGTTTGCTAATTGAGACCCTTGCCCGTCCGAAGCTTCAGCGTAGGAGGGCCATTGAATCTCGGCTTTCGCCATATGCCGAGCCACCCGCCACAACATCTCCCCCGGGGTTTCTAAAGTTTTACCCTTCATATCCGTCATTAAATACCGCTTCGTCATCACCTCTCTACCCACCTCAGTCAGTATCGGTTCCTGTTTAATCATAAGTTGTTTCAATGACTCCTAATCGATTCCCTTATACCGCACAATGGGTACTGCCGCAGGCGGGGCAGGTAGCACAGCCTTCCTGTAAGATCATCATCGCCCCGCACTCAGCGCAGGTTAAGTCCTGCGGATAAACTTTATGTAGTGTTTTACCCACAATCCCATTCCCATTAACCCGGAATGGTTCCCGATCTTTGGGTCCTTTTTCCTTTATCTCGGTTGGTTTCACTTTACCCATCCCTCGACTCAGGCGGGTCTCCTTGGTTTCTAAAACCACCGTCTGTCTTGATCCCGTGACATATACCGTCATCCCTTTGAGTCCCAATTTCCACCCTTTAAAATAGGCTTGCCAAACATCGGCTTCACTGGCTCCTTCAGGGAAATTAATCGTTTTGGAAATGGCATTGTCTACAAAAGCTTGTAACGCCGCCTGCATTTTGACGTGTTCTTCAACCGTCACGTCTGACGACACCACAAACACTTGCCGAATATGTTTGGGCACTAACGCCACTTTCTGACAGCTGCCTTGAACCCTGACTGCCTCGAAAATAGTCTGCCGCTCCTGACTGGATAAAGCGGCGGTTTTTAATGCTTGGCTAAACCATTTACTTTCATAGAAAAGCTCCGCCCATGAGCCCTCGCCTTTCTCCTCCGCTCCCTCATGGGTTTTCATGATGTATGACAGGGCAAATACCGGCTCACAGCCATAGCCTTCCAGGCCGGAAATGGTGGCAATTGCCCCCGTGGGTTGGATCGTCGTCTGACAACTGTTTCTAATGCCATGTAATTTAAGTTCTTTCAATAATGCCTGCCAATCCAACTTTGGCCGCCCAAACTTATGTTTATACGGTTTAATTGGCTTAGGTATTTTCCACTTATTAACTTGCCCTGAGCGTGCCGAAGGGTCATAAATACTTCCGGTTATGCCCGGGAACGGTCCCCGGTCTTCGGCTAAGGCAATTGACGTCTTCATCGTCTGATACCGGATAAACTCCATGATTTGACCGGCCAAATCAATCGCCGCCTCACTCCCGTAGCGGACGCCGATGAGATACATCAGGTCGGCCAGACCCATAATCGATACCCCGATCCGCCGGTTTTTATGAGCAGCCTCTTCCAACTGGGGTACGGCCGGGACATACTCATTGGCATCCACCACATCATCCAACCATCTGGTCGTCCACTCCACCGTCTCGGCCAATTTCTCCCAATCTACCACCTTATTAAATAATTTCTCATTAGTTTTGAGTTTTGCATTTTGAGATTTAAGCTCATTAACCTGAGTGTGCTCACTCAGGTTAATGCTTGCCATACAGCAATTTTCATACGGTCCCAGCCATTGTTCACCGCACGGGTTTGTCGCCTCCAACTGATATTGGTTGGGCACCGGGTTTTGTCGGTTAGCCGCATCCAAAAACAATACTCCAGGCTCCCCGTTATGATGAGCGTATTTTATAATCTCGGTAAACAAATCCCGGGCTCGCACTTGTCGCCATACCTGGCCGTCCCGGGGATTAATTAAAGCAAACTGACCATCAGTCTCGACTGCTCGCATGAACTCATCGGTCACTCCAACACTGATATTAAAATGTTCAATTACCCCCTCAGTTTCCTTGCAATGAATAAAATCAAAAATGTCCGGATGATGCACCGGCAACACCGCCATACAGGCACTGCGTCGACCACCGCCCTGACCAATCACCCAAAAAGCCGTGTCAAATACCTTTAGGAAACTAACCGCTCCCGTTGCCTTACCCCGTCCGGCCGTATCCCCTTTGGGCCGAATCCGGCCAAAAGAAAAACCGACTCCGCCACCCGCTTGCAAGATCAACACCGCCTGCCGCAGAATTGAAAAAATCCCTTCATTAGTCTTGCCCATCTCGTCCTCAATCGGCAATACAAAGCAGTTGGCCAATTGCTGCCGACTGGTACCCGCGTTCGCCAGAGTCCGACCGTTGGGGATAAACCGAAAATCCTGTAACAGCTGGGTAAACCGGCGCCGCACTTGCTCATAGGTCACCCCGTCTTGATAATTCTGTTCCGCTTCGGCTACTACTCTGGCTGCCCGTTCCAGAATTTGGGCGGCCGTTTCCGCCGGCTCCCCCTGCTCATTGCGCACCGCATAACGGCGCACCATCACCTTCTGGGCATTTTCCGGTAACGCTTTCATGGTTTCGCTTGCCCTTTCAACAATTCATCGATTTCCTTTTTAAAATCCTCCAAGCTGGCAAAGTCACGGTAAACACTGGCGAACAACAGATATCCCAAGGGGTCCAATTTCTTCAACCGGTTTATCACCATATTGCCGATCTCCCAGCTTCTCACCGTCGTGCCTTGCCTCACCCGCAGCCTACGCTCGACTTCATCGACAATCGCTTCTATCTGTTCCATTTTTATAGGACGCTTCCAAGTAGCCTTGACCAGGCCTCGTTTTACTTTCTCCCGGTCAAAATCCTCCACCGAGCCGTTTTTCTTCATCACTTTTAAATCCACCCCCTCAACTCTTTCATAGGTGGTGAACCGTTTTTGACATTGGTTGCATTCTCGCCGCCGTCTAACGCTGGCGCCGTCTTCCGACTCCCTCGATTCCAATACCCCATGATCATTTGAAGCGCAATACGGGCATCTCATTAAAAAGACCTCCAGGCAAGCAAGAAACTGGCTCGATATCCCTGAGCTGGGTAGGGCAGGCACCAACCCACCTCATTTAAAAAGCACTAAGACTAGTGCTAAAAAACAGCCTAAGACACTAAATAACCCTCGGTCAATTGGTACTAACTACATCACAAACTCTCAGCTGTCGGTCCACTTGATTGTCAATGTGTCGTCTTTTCATTCCCGCACTTTTTGCACTTTCTACTGCTCACTTATAGCTCTCAATTCATCCATTCTTTTTTCGTGTTTTCCCTAATCCCTACTCACTTTGAACAAAATGTACGCAATAACCAAAAAAGTGACGTCAAATCAACTTCTCGACCCAATATCAAATTCCCACTGGCACCGTTTACATACCTCGCAATCACCGACATCCACTTGGGTGGCTCCACAGGTCCGGCAATTGCCCTTATGCCACTCTCCGTGATAACCGCTTTCCCACCCCCTACCCATCAAAATATTATCCGTCGGTTCAACTCCTCCAAACATCATTGGTCCACAACCAATATTGATGACGGCGAAACCAAATTGACTGACTTGTTCTTGCACCAAATGCCACAATTCCGGTTGGTACCGTGCCATCACTTTAGCCCTGAATATCTCCACCAACCGATCCATTCCGTTTTGATCTGTCCGCATTAAAGCTTGGTAATAACTTTCTGAGTCCGGATTAAGAGCTACCCAAGCCTCAATCTGCTGAAACTTAATTAGTTGTCCTCGGAAAATACCAGCCGCTTCCCCTGCCTCCCCCCCTAAATAATCCAGAACCTGTTCCGGTGTTTGATATTCTGGGCCAAACACTCCTAAATCTGTCGCTTGATAGCCATTTCCTTTCCCCCAATCCAGTCGGACACTCCAACACTCTACTTCGACATCTCTCTTTTGATAAAGAAATACAAATCCATACCTATTTTCAAAACCTGTTGCTTTATCCGGTGGACTAAAAAAAGTTAACCACTCCCCTTCAACCATCGCCTCAACTTGTGGTTCAATCCACCTCTCATACCATGCCAGTGTCATTTGCGCTCTTTTATCGTCCGGATACTTGTTTACTCTTGCCTGCAGCATATCAACCATTCCCCTAAAAACTGTCACTTTCTCTCCATCATCTTTATCAATAGTTACCGCCGACCCTAATCTTCCATCGATAAAATCAAGTCTGAAAGGAAAAACTCGTAACTGAGCTACCTCGGCTAAATGCCCAACTAACATTTTCCGTTCGTCCACTTTCACCAATCTCAATTGTTCTGCCCCCGATAATTGCCCCCACTGTTCCTTGCGACAAATTACATCCCAGCTAGACCAAGCCCAAGCATCTGTCGCTTGACCAACATCATTACTCAGCTCCTTTACCACCGGTGTTTCCATCCGTCTCCCAACCCGAAAGCTTCAGGAAAACCAAAAACCCCGCCGATGCGGGGTTAAAAATATCGTCAAACTCTAGGCAAATGGCTTGCCCTAAGCTTGCCGAAGGGTCCTGCTCGGGAATAAAAGTGAGTTAGCGTATCGGGCTCATCCGGTGTACACCGGATCTACCGTTGCGGCACAGCCTCCGACTCCCCTCCAATGGAGGGTCACGAAGTTCCGCTTCTCACTCTCTGTTTGTTAACACTTCTTTTATAGCGGCCCTGAAAACCGCCTGTCAAGGCCTAAATCTGGATTAACTCTGCCCTTAACCTGATCATTTCCTCCAACATCCCCCGCACTTTTGGTTTTAGATTGTCGGCCATCACCTCTTCCAAAATCAATAAAGCCTGCTCATGAATCTTCATCATCGTTCTTAATTTCTCCCGCTCTACCGGTCCTAACTGCGCTTGTTTAATTTGGGCGGCGGCGGCTTGGGTATACAAGTAACTTTTCATGGTCGTTTCTAACGCTTCCTTACCTCGTCGCGCCTGTAATAACTGCATCGCCGTCCCCATCCGTTCATTGGCATAAATCATCAACAACGTCACCCTGGCTTCCGGTTCCCGGGTCAGCCACAAATTGATCCGTTCATACACCATCTTCCCCAGATAAACAGGGTGCCGCGGTAAATAATCCGACCGGGGTAGTTCCTGATCCAAATAATGATAGGTGACCGGGGTCGCCGATTCCCAGACCGCTCCCGGTTCGTCCACTGGTACCAAGGCCTTTTCCACGTTCAGATCGATCGCCCGCCAGATGGAAATCAACAATAGACCAAAAGCCCCGCCGATTACCAGGCAAGTAATAATCATTCGCCCTAGTGTCTGCACCGTCTTCATCCGTGTATAATCCTACCATGGTTAACCAGCCTTACTCAGTGGTGATCACCGGTGAATGGCCTGGCGCCGGTCAATCCACTACCGCTAAACTCCTTACCGAGAAGCTTGGTTTCAAACGGGTTTACGCCGGGGAACTCTTCCGCAAATTCGCCCACATTTGGTATCACGAATCCCAACGTCTCAGTTGGGTTGAGTTTGAAAAACAGATGGCTAATCACCAAATCAGTTTGGCTGATTATCACTTTCACGAAAACAAGTTCAATGAGCAGATCCTTCACCAGTGGCAACACCAACTAAAACAAGTCAACACTCCGGAAATTTGGGATAAAATCGTCGACAACCAATCAATCCTCGCCCTGCAACAACCCGGTGTCGTCGTCGAAGCAAAAGTCGGTGTTCTTTTGGACCAAACCGGCTTAGGGACTCTGGATCACCTCCCCCACGCCATCTACAAAATCCTGTTGGTTTGCCCCCCCGAGATCGCCGCCCACCGTGTCATTAAACGGAAAATTGCCAACAGTGAACTCCAAGCCCTCAATCCCGACAGCCGTCAATATCTGGATCTGGTTAGGCAGACCACAACCGAAATCATTAACCGTCACCTCCGCGATTGGGAACGCTACGAAAAAATCTACCATATTAAACGCAGTGACATCTATAAATCGGGTATCCTTCAAATTTACACTACCACCAAAGAACCGCCGGCCGTAGTTGACGCCATTATTCAAGCCATTTCCGCCGCCCGTCACAAACCAAAGCCGTCTGGATCGCCTGCATAATCATTTCAATCGCCCGCCGCGCTTCTCCCAAAGTCACCCATTGATCATGATCCGGGAAATAATGAAACACCTGATTCCGGCTCGTCCGCCACGTTTCCCACCAGAGTCTGGCCGTTTTTTCACCGCAAGTGGTGGCCACATCGTCGTATAACCAAGTCTCATCTCGTAATCTATAGGGCAAATCCGGATTTAAAGCCCGGCCGATCCGCCAATGCTCATCTCCATACTGTTGCCTCGAAATCAACCCCAGCTGATAAAAAAAGCTCTTCAAAAAACCTTCGTAGGCTTTAGCGGCGCTAAAAATGACAAAGCCATAGTCACTTAAAGGTTGCCTGGGTTTGGCTTGTTCCTCCCGGGCTAATAAGGCCATTGCCTGTTTCAGCAACATTAGTTGACCGGCGGTTAACAGACCGCTCCGGTCAAATGTTTTCAAGGCACTTTCAAGATCCATACTCCTTTTTAGTATGGCATACCCTTCAGTCGGTTGCCCACCCCTACCGGCTAAGGGTAAAATAGGGCGCATTGTATGCCGATTCCTCGTCTCCGCCTCTCCCTCACCAAATTGCGCCGCTTGGCCCGCTCTAAAAAAGCCCGTTTGGCAACGATGGTGACGGTGGTTCTAGTCCTGCTTTCGCTTCTCATTGGCCTCTTCCTTAAAGACTTACCTTCCCCCAAAAAACTCGAAGGCCAAAATTACCCCGTTTCCACCTTAATCTTCGACCGCTACGGCACCCTGCTCTACGAAATTTACGCCGATGCCAACCGCACCCCAATTAAGCTCGATTCCCTTCCCCCCGCGGTGGTCCAAGCCACTTTAGCCATCGAAGACGCCAATTTTTACCACCATTTCGGCTTCTCGCTCCAAGGCATTATTCGCGCTGTTAAAAACACCGTCTTTGCTAATAAACTTCAAGGCGGCTCAACCATCACCCAGCAATTGGTTAAAACCGCCCTTCTCGAAAATCCCGAACGCACTCTGGAACGTAAACTTCGCGAAGCTGTTTTAACTCTGGCAGTCGAAATTATCTATAGCAAAGATCAAATTCTGGAAATGTATTTAAACCATGTTCCCTACGGGGGGACTGCCTATGGCATTGAAGCCGCCGCCAAACGCTATTTCGGTAAAAACGCCGCCGACCTCAACCTGGCAGAAAGTGCTCTCCTGGCCGGTCTGCCTCAGGCTCCCAGTCGTTACTCGCCCTTCCTAAATCCCGATCGGGCTAAAGCTCGGCAAGGCGAAGTCTTGCGCCGTTTAGTCGAAGAGGGCTATATCAGTCAGACCGAATCCGACCACGCGTTCCAATCTGCTTTGACTTATGCTCTGCCGGCCACCGACATTAAAGCCCCTCACTTTGTCTTCTATATTAAAAGTCTCCTGGAAGAAAAATACGGTTTAGAAATGGTTGAACGCGGGGGCTTAAGGGTCACCACCACCCTCGATTTAGCCCTGCAAAATTATGCCCAAAGTTCGGTCAGCGCCGAAATCGCCGAGCTTAACCGCTATCGGGTTGGTAACGGCGCTGCCCTCATCACTCACCCCAATACCGGAGAAGTTCTGGCCATGATCGGTTCCAAGGACTATTTTGCTACCGACGAAGACGGCCAAGTCAATTTAACTACCCGCCTCCGCCAACCCGGCTCTTCGATCAAACCCTTAAACTATGTCACCGCCCTTCAATTAAAAAAGCTCAATCCCGCTTCAGTTCTCCTAGACTACCCCACCTGTTTTCTCACCGGCCCCTTGCGACCATACTGCCCCAAAAACTACGACAATACCTTCCACGGCCCGGTCAGCGTCCGCTCGGCCCTGGCCAATTCCTACAACATCCCCGCCGTCAAAACCTTAGCTATCAATTCGCTCGAAAGCATGATCGCTACCGCCTCGGCTATGGGAATTACCACTTTTACCGACCCCACCCGATATGGTTTGTCCTTAACCTTGGGTGGCGGCGAGATCACTATGGTCGATATGGCCACGGCCTTCGGTACCTTGGCCAACCAAGGTGTCAAAGTCCCCCTCCAAGCCATTCTTGAGATCACCGATTATCAAGGTAACCTTCTGGAAAGTTACGATCCTCAAGTCACCCAGCAAAGCTTGTCTGCTTTCTTCGTTGAGGATCCGGCCGTTAATACCGTCGGTTTCACTCAAGGTAACCTGAGTCGGGTCCTTAACCGGGAACCGGCCTACCTTATCTCCCATATCCTCGCCGACAACCAGGCCCGATCCGCCGCCTTCGGGGCTAATTCCGCCCTCTACCTCCCCGGCCACACCGTCTCCGTCAAAACCGGCACCACCAATGACCTCAAAGACAACTGGACTATCGGCTACACCCCCGAATACTTAGTGACCGTCTGGGTCGGCAACAATGACAATACCCCCATGAATCCTTATTTAGTTTCCGGGGTCACCGGTGCTGCCCCGATTTGGCACAGCCTTATGTCCCACCTAGTCGCCGACCAGGCAGACCAACCTCTAGTTGAACCACCGGGAATTGACGGTACCAATGTCTGTCAATTAACCGGTCGCTTCCCCCGTGATGCCGAACCCTGTGACCTCCGCTATGAATATTTCTGGCAAGAGGCTTTTCCCCAAGACTATCACCGCCTCAAGAAAAATATCTGGGTCTATAAAGATACCGGTTTACCGGCCTTTATAGCCGCTCCGACTCCCGCTGCCAACGTCAACCTCGACAACCTGGAACTTAAAGAACACCTGGTCTACTCCGATCCCCTCGTACCTGAATACTGCTTGGACTGTCCTTGGCCGGTCGATAATCAAGGCAAAGCTCAGTATCCCAAAGTCTCTTATTCCACCACCACCCAAGCCACCACTCAAGAATTACCCGGACCCTCGCCCACTAAAGGCCCATGAAGCTCACCCTCGTCCTCTTGGTTTGCTTACTCTTTGGTTTAACCCTAATCCTCTCCCGCTCCTTTTGGCCTCAGCCTTCACTCTTAAGCCCCCTGGCCGTCAACTCGCCATCGCCAGCACCAACCCCAGCTTATTCTCCTCAAATCTGGGGCTTTTTACCTTATTGGAACCTAAATCAATTCGATCCCCAAGCCCTGAGCCATCTAACTGATCTAGCATATTTTAGCCTCACCGTCGACGCCACCGGCCAATGGCTTAACCAGGATATCGGTTACCGCCGCTTCCTGGCCAATTACTTCTCCTTAGCCCAACTCTGCCAAACTCACCACCTCAAGTTTCATTTAGTCATCAAGGCTGAAAGCGACCAGGCTCTTTTCGATCTGCTCCACCACCCCACGGCTCAGGCTCGGCTTAACTCCGCTATTACCCAGCTGACAGCTGCCTATCCCCTCCACGGTCTTAATCTGGACTTTGAACCCTCGACCGCTACCGACGCCGCCACCATCAATGCTTTTACCGTCTTCGTCCAGAAATTAAAAACTGAAAATTCTAAATTAAAAATTAGTATTGATATTTACCCTTCCGCTGCCTCATCACCCAAACTCTGGGATTTAGCTTCTTTAAAAACCGCCTCTGATTACTTTATTATTATGGCCTATGACTACACCCAGGCTAATAGTCTTGCCGCTGGCCCCATCGCTCCCCTTTACCCCTCGCCGCTCTCCCGCCACGCCATCATGCCTAACCTGCAGGAAATTACTCAGTTGGTCGCGCCCCACCAACTCTTGCTCGGTTTACCGCTTTACGGCTACGAGTGGTCAACCTTAGATACTAGTCTCTACGCCCCAGCCCGCCGTTCCGGTCAACTGGCTACCCTGCAACGACTCAGCCGCCACCTCCCCGTCTCCCTTATCCTGACTAACCCCCAAACCCTTAGCTCCCGCTTGGTACTGACTTCGGATGATGCTGTCTCCCAAATCTATTTTGACGACCTCGCTGCCTTCACCCACAAAGCCGCTTTGGTTAAAAATGGCGGCCTAAGGGGCGTCGCTCTTTGGGCTATTGGCTATGAAGGTCCGGTCGATATTTGGTCCGCCTTGGCTGCCGGCTTTAATTAAATAAATCGTTAAAAAACTTCCTTGTACCCTTGACTACCTGAGAGTAAAATAAAATCATGTATCCGGACAGGCACGATGTCTCATTTATTATCCAAAAATATCTTCGTCTCCTCGGTAAACCCTTCATCCTTATCACTATCGGTCTGTTGACTTGCCTCTATTGGTTGGTCAAACCCCTCGATCGCCTCCTCCTCAGTTTCCATCAAGCTTCATTTTCCCCCCGGCATCGGCCTACCTTAACTCTTAAACCCCTACTTAAAACCGGTATTTACACTCTTTGGTGGCTTCGTCGTCAAATCAAGTTTCAATGGCAAACACTCCCCCGCCCCACTGGCCTCCTCCATCCCCGTCCGCCCCTAACTTTCAAACCGCTCCAACCCCTCCTCAAACCCAGCCTCCTGGTTTTTACTGCTATCTTGCTTTTTGGCTCTGTCTTTCTTTATGTTTATGTTCTAAAAGGCTTACCTCATCCCAAACGGTTAATTGAAGTTAAACCGGCTGTCTCTACTAAAATTTACGCCCGTGACGGCCGTCTGCTCTACAAATTCTACGATCAGGAAAACCGCAGCATTGTCAGCCTAAGCCAAATTCCCCAGCCGGTTATCCAAGCCACCCTGGCGATCGAAGACAGTCAATTTTATCAGCACGCCGGCTTCTCTCTCAAGGGCATTACCCGGGCTTTCAAGAAAAACTTAGGCTCCGACACCATTCAAGGTGGCTCCACCATTACTCAACAATTAATTAAATCCACTTTGTTAAGTTCGGAAAAGACCCTTCAACGCAAATTAAAAGAATTAGTCTTGGCCATTGCCGTCGAAAGTTATTTCACCAAAGACGAAATCTTGACCATGTACTTTAACCAGATTCCTTATGGTGGCTTAAACTACGGCATCGAAGAAGCCGCCCAGTACTACTTCGCCAAATCAATTAAAGACGTCAACCTGGCTGAAAGCGCTCTCCTTGCCGGTCTCCCGGCCGCCCCCACTAACTTTTCCCCCTTTGGGGCCGATCCCCAGCGGGCGATTGCCCGCCAACATCTAGTTTTACAACGGATGGTCCAAGAAGGTTATCTGAGTCAAGCTCAAGCCGATACGGCCAAGACCACTCCGCTTCAGTTTGCTTCACCCAAAAATAACATTCTGGCTCCCCATTTCGTCATGTACGTCAAAGACAAACTGGTCGAAGAGTACGGCGAAACCGCTCTCACCCATGGTGGTCTAGAAGTCATGACCAGTCTTGATTTAGACATTCAGGAATTAGCTCAATACGCCATCGACCAGGAACTGGCGCAACTCAAATCGGTCAACGTTTCCAACGCCGCCGTTTTAGTTACCAACCCAAAAACCGGCGAAGTCTTAGCCATGGTCGGTTCCCGCGACTACTTTGACGTCCAGCACGACGGCCAAGTCAACGTTACCCTTCGCCCCCGTCAACCGGGTAGCTCTATTAAAGTTGTCACCTATGCTTTAGCCTTGGAAAAAGGCTACACCCCGGCCACCATTATTAATGACTCTCCCATCACCTACCACCTACCTGGGAGTGAACCCTATACCCCCAAAAACTACGACGGCCGCTACCACGGCCGGGTCACTCTCCGTCAAGCCTTAGCCAATTCTTACAATATCCCGGCCGTTAAAACTTTAGCCTCCCTCGGTGTTAGCCAAATGCTTAACCAGGGACGAGCCATGGGTATCACCACTTGGGAAGATGACGCTCGCTTCGGCCTGGCCTTAACTCTAGGCGGAGGTGAGGTCACCATGGTGGATATGGCCGTGGTCTTTGGTTCTTTAGCCAACACCGGTAAACGCCTCGATCTTCATCCCATTGTGTCGGTGACTGACTTTACTCAAAGTCTGCCCGACGCTTTTGCCTGCTCCCCCAAACCTGGATCTAACCCCCTCATCGCTCGCGCGGCCGCCACCGCTTGTCCCGAAACTCAAGTTGTCAAACCGGAAGTGGCCGCCCTCATGTCTAACATCCTGGCTGACAATCAAGCCCGCTCCCCAGCCTTTGGCTCTCACTCCCTCTTGGAAATTCCCGGCCATCAAGTCGCCGTCAAAACCGGCACCACTAATAGCCTACGTGACAACTGGACCATCGGCTATACCGATGCCTATTTAGTGGCCGTTTGGGTGGGCAACAACGACAACACCCCCATGAGTCGAGTCGCTTCCGGCATTACCGGTGCCACCCCCATCTGGCACACCATCATGTCCGCCTTACTCAAAGACACTCCCTCAGCCTTGCCTCAATCCGCCGATCTGGTCTCCGCCACCATTTGCCCCCTCACTAATACCCTGACTTGCCCGGCCTGTCCCAATCCCAAAACCGAACTCTTCACCAAAGACACCGTCCCCCAAACTGCCTGCAATGACGCCATGCTCCTTCCCTACCTGACTCCGAACCCCACTCCACCTGCTTATTCCACCACGTACGTCGAACCCACCCAACCGCTGCCCTCACCCGCCCGTTCCGCCCCCGATTTCACTCCACCCTTCTCCGGCCGTTCGAGAAATCCCAAAGTCCCCCGGCCTTTAAGGTAAAACAACACTCCTAAACCCAAGACCAGCAACAGTAAGATTAAAGCCGCCCAACGACTCCCCTCATAATCCTTCCTCGCCCTCCGCCTCGTTTTTCTCCCCCCATCAACTTCCTTCTCTTCCTCCACCTCCTCATCAGTCTTCTTTTTTCGCTTCCGCTTCAGAATCATACGCTCCCCATCATATCAGAATATCCAACGTAATTTAAGAAAATCACCATAAAAACACTATATATTGACAAAATCAAGCTTTAATGTTATAAACGCAACGTTACAAATGTAACCTAAATTATGACTCCACCGCTCCTCAGTACCAGCCAATACGCCAAAAAACATCATATCTCTCGTAATCACGTCATCCGCTTAATTAAAACGGGCAAATTACCCGCCGAAAGAATCGGCAACAATTGGTTTGTCTTGATGAACCAACAGCCGGCCAACCAAATCGGTTTGGAAAAAACCACCTCGCTTCAACTCTGGAACAAACTCATCGTTAGCCAACTCAAAAAACATCTGGCCATCGAAGTCTCCAAAGACCGGGAACTTATCTACGCTAAACTCAACGGCTTAGGTTTACCTCACGAACGCTGTCTGGCTTTCTCCATCGGTCAGTTTCCCACCAAAACCGCCTTTGCCGCCGCCGTCAGCCGTCTGGGCTTACCTTACTGGATCTCGGCTGTTCCCAATCCCAAGCGGTCTCAGTTAAACCGCTTGACCAAGCTTGGCCTCTATAGTATCGAATCCGGCTGGCATTATCTTAATCGACTTTCAGATAAACACGAATATAAAATCGTCGTTTCTCAATATCCCGACGGTGCCGATTTTAAAGGTACTCTCCTGATTTCTCCTCAAGGTCACGGTATCGCCGAGTTTATCACCGGCGATCGTCATTACATCATGACTCGCGGTTTTACTTTGACCGATCCCATGCTCTTTGACCAGAACGCCGTCGTCCGCTTTTCCAAAACTGTCCCCAAGCGCCACCAAATCCGACTCCACCAACTGGTCAAAGATATTTACGGCCACCTTGAACTTCAATACGGTAAAATCGAAAACGTCAAACAGATCACCTTCTTTGACTACAACGACGGTGCCGCCTACACCGAAATTGATAATATTTGGAACGACTTGAAGATTTACTTTTCCCTCAAGCACAAATCCACCTTAACTACTCTGTTTGGCATGCCGGCCAGCCCCGGCCAAGCCACTGGTCGCTGTGTAGTGATCCATCACGAAAGCGCTTCGCTTTTCAATAGTGTTAAAAAGGGCGACATTATTGTTTCCGACACCACCACTCCGGACATGACTCCGATCATGAATAAAGC
>MHDC01000009.1:0-789 GCA_001803415.1 Microgenomates group bacterium RBG_16_45_19
TCAACAACAATGGGAAACCATTAAATCAGCTATCACTGAGGCCCTGCGTTATGAATTGATGGTGACGTGAAGTGCGAAACTCGTGACCTTAATAAAATTGCCTCTTGCATGGCCACGAGACTATACCTACTATAAATATTAGGTATGCCTCTGCCTAGTCACCCCTCTAATAAATTCGTCCTGACCATGCTTATTACTGCCGGCGGCCTAATGCTCGTTTCTCTGGTCACCACTATCCCTCGCCTCAGTGATAATCTCTTCTCCCTCGATATCCGCCGCTTTGCTAACTCTTATCCCGGCACAGATGATCGCGAAGCAGCACGCTTGATGGAAGCCGGCAATGCTTCTAGGGAACGCCTAGAACAAAAAGCCGCAGCCGATGAAAAAGCCGAACGAGATACTGACCGGCGTGAAGTTGAAAGACTTAAAGCGGCAGGTACCAGATCTCAAACAATACTCGATAATCGCCAACCGACAGATAAGCCCGAAAAAACAGGTGATGCCCCTGGGGCTACTACTGGCACTTGTTATGACCAAAACGGTCAAGCTTTAGGCAGAGATCGTTGTTTCACCTCAAATACCATAGTCAATGGCAAACCTGTCCTGACTTACCATTACAACACTTTCGTAAATGGCCATTGGGTGTCTACCTCTGTCTACGGAACCGACTTACCTTCAAACTTTGCTTTCTCTAATGATAATTCTGGCGTCCACACCATCACCCCCAAACCCGAACCGACTAGACTCGCCGCGGTTCAACCGACTCCCAAACCACAATTACCCCAGGCC
>MHDC01000009.1:805-7027 GCA_001803415.1 Microgenomates group bacterium RBG_16_45_19
ACCAATCCACCCTATTATCTTCAGTCTTCCCCCACCACCGCTCCTCGCCCAACCAGTCCCCCCATTGGTCCCCTAGCCTATCGGCAACCCTCACCTTTCCCTACCAGAGCCAGGGTCAATGAATTCGGACCTGGACCCACTAGTGCTCCTTTAGCCCAAGGAAGAGTTGGATCCAGACCCGCCCCCACCCAAGCACCCCCCTCATCAACCGTCACCACCCCACAATATCTTAGTTTTTCGGCTTGGCTCGCCCAAAACCAACAATACTGGAATGCCCAAAATGCAAATAGAACCTATCCCACTTATCCCAGCTGGTTTACTGAACCAGTCCAAACCGGTGGTATGATCGACAACTTTAACCCTACGTTTCCCATTAGCGGTATGAATAATGCCCCACCCGCAAACCAATACGGCAGAGGTACAAATACTGGTTACACTGGCAGTTATAACGCTCCATCCATTACACTACCTTCCACCTATCCACGAACCCTACCTATTATGGGTGGACCGGCACCGGGATATACTGGCAGTTTTGAAGCACCAACACTTAATGCCGGATTTTATCAAGCCGGTCAAGTTGGTTCACTAAACTATCATATTAGTGTCGGTAATATATCCAATATTCAATGCCAAGCACTTAGATCTTGTCAACGTTAAATTTCCTCATTAAATCAGCTTCCTCCCCGTCATTTCGGCCGGCTGCGGCAAACCCATCAACGCCAGTAAGGTTGGGGCTACGTCGCTCATCACTCCTGAGGGTAACTCGATGGCTTTCCCCTCCAGTTCTCGATTAACAATAATCAGCGGCACTGGATTGTTCGAGTGATCGGTGTTAACTATTCCTTGGGAGGTGGTAAAGAAAAAGCTATTTTGAGGGAAAGTAATCAACTCCTCGGAATTGCCATGATCGGCCGTGATCACGACAGTCCCGCCAACCTTCAGCGTCTCCTTGACCACTTCCCCCAGCGCCTGGTCAGTCGCCTGAATTGCCTTAACCGTCGCCGCCAAGTTACCGGTATGCGCCACCATGTCCGGGTTAGCAAAATTGATCATGATCAAGCGATAACCCTTCTTTACCCCCGCCTTAAATCGAGCCACAATGGCCCCAGCCGCCATTTCCGGCCTTTGGTCATAGGTATCAACCTTCGGTGAGGGTACAATTTCCACCACCTCACCCGGAAAAGGATCCTGCAACCCGTCAAAGTAATAGGTCACCATCCGCTCCTTCTCGCTTTCGGCCAGTTTTAACTGCTTACCGCCGGCTCCCGCCACCATTTCCGACACCGAATTGGCAATCTTCTCTTCAGGTGGAAAGACGATCCCCGCCACCGGAATGCCTTTCTGGTATTCGGTCATAGTCGTCACTTTCAAACCCTGTGGCCAATACTCCCGCCTAAAAGTGGTTAAACCAGCCTGTTCACCCAAGGCAAAACCCGACTGATGCGGATCAAAGCCAAAGGCGGTGGTGTCAACTCGCTCAAAATCAGGCATGGATAAGGCCATGGTTAGTTCCCGCGCCCGGTCCACCCGAAAATTGAAAAAAATCACCTCATCCTTATAACCCACTTGATGGACTTGACTTCCGGGCGGAATCACCACCGCCGGCGGGATAAATTCATCCGACTTCTGGGCGGTATAAGTTGTCGCCAACGCTTCAGTCGCCTGGGTTACCACCGGCCCCTTACCCATAACCACCGCTTCGTAGGCTGCCTTGATTCGTTCCCACCGGCCATCTCGGTCCATAGCGTAATAGCGACCCATGACCGTGGCGATCCGACCCAAGCCAAACGCTTCTTTCAAACTTGTTTCCAGTTTACTAATAACTTGCAGTGCCTCTTGTGGCGGAGAATCACGGCCGTCTGTTATCACATGAATATTTAGATTGATTAACTTTGTCCTCTTACATAGCTCAAGCAGAGCTTCCAAATGATTGTAGGCCGAATGTACCCGACCACTGCCGACTAAGCCAACTAAATGGAGATTACTCCTTTGCGCCTTAACCCGGTTCACGACCTTAAGGAGTGTCTGATTTTCAAAAAAAGTTTCATCTCTGATGGCGTAATTGATCCGTTCCAGCGATTGGAAAATCACCCGGCCTACCCCCATGGTTAAATGGCCGACTTCACTGTTGCCGACCTCGTTGGCCGGCAAACCCACCGACTCTCCCGAAGCAATCAACTGGCCATGGGGATATTTCTGCCACAACTGGTTAAAAGTTTGCGGCTCGGCCAGGTGGACAGCATTCCCCTTCGAGGGCGGGGCTATCCCCCAGCCATCCAGCGACACCAACACGCATAGTCCGGCCATACCTTCCCCTTACACAATTAAGACTAGATAAGAAAGGAACATTCCCACTATTACTATTAATATAGTGATCCCAATATGTAAAAACATATTAAACTGAATCTGGCGGCTGGCCAAGGGATTCCGGCCAATGGCTTCAACCCCGGTATTGGCCATTCGGCCAAAATAAACAAAGCCAATGATAAAAGAAGCAATGATCAACAAGGCCGCGATCAAGTAACGCAACGAATCCAGAGGGGACAACACCGGCGCTTGGCTGCCTTCTCTAAGGACAGCAATTAAGTTGGATCGAGTATTAGCCAAATTGGCTTCAGGGTGGATATTTAATGCCACCAGGACTAAACCGCTGGTGGCATTAGCATCCTCCACGGCCGTCCCCAAGACATAGCCGTTCTCGGTGGCCTGCATTACCGCTCCTGGTGTGTCCGAGCTGGTGACAAACATGCCTCTCCGAATCAAATCTGCACCTAAGACATAGCGCACCGGTACAATTCCGCTAGTTAAGACGTAGCGGCCATTATTAACCTGGTAGGTCGGTTCATAATAACCGGCTGGCGAATCACTGATCACGCCATACATCTGCGGGGCATAAGGGACTCGGCAGCTGGTGAAACCTTCTGGGCTGGAACAGATTAACGATCCGTCTGACGTATTCCCATCAACCATTTCAATTACTTGAGCAATCCCGGTACCAATCGGTTGGGATAAAACCTGACTATCCGATGCTATATATATTGCCGTTATCAGAAATATAATGGCGAGTATTTTTGTCATAAAAACCTCTTAATTTAACTTTAAACTGTTTCATCTTTCTTGGCAACCATGCTATTTTTCAAATCTATTTTCAAATTTAATTACTAATAGATTAATTGGACATATTATCTGGTATAAACTATGACATTTTGTCTGTGAAAAATGACTGTAAGAGATCTATACTATATTTTCTAAAATACATCATGGGGGTATTTTAAATACAGTCTATCGTTATTTCTGGTTATTAAAATTTTATTTCAACCAACGTCTCTATGATATCAAAATATAAACTAAACTATCACTACCTTAGCCATGATTGTGTTTAAAAACCTTATACTTTTCTGAATTGCTGCCTTTAGCTTTTGATAATCCCATAATACTACGATCGGGCGCTGGATTTAATCCCACCGATTTGTTCACAAAAAGTCGGCAAATTTACCCTGTTTCACCCTTGACAAAGAGGAACAATTTTGAGACTTTGAATGTAGACAATTCTAACTTAGACAAAGTTACCCAACTCCAGAGAAATAAACATGCCCAATACTGCCCCGGAACTTCTAACCATTAGTGACACCGCTAAAAAACTTGGTATTAGTACCAAGACTTTACGTCGTTGGGAATTAAGCGGTCGTTTAACCGCTATCCGGACTGAAGGCGGCCATCGCCGTTATTCCCTAGCCGACATTCATTACATAAAGACCCATAAAAAAAACAAGCGCTATTTAGTACCCACCCCAGCCTTACCGTCTCCACCAATCCCGACTGCCACCTTAATCTCACCCCTAATTACCCTCTCTCTACCCGTCTCGACCCCACCACCTCCAGCCAAGCTAATTACTCCACCGCCGTCGGCGCCTTTGCCGCCACCCCCCGCCGCCGTTCGCCGTTTACCATCGCTACCGCTCCGCTGGACAATACCTGCAGTCAGCCTGGGTACCATGGTCGTTTTCCTCTTGGTCGCCAGTACTCCCTTTATCGCCTCTTCATCTTTAGTCGACCGCTTAAATCAAGTCTTACCTCGACTCCAACTTTTTAACCGGCGCACCGCCTCCGACTCTAGTCAAACCCCGGTTCTACCCGAGACTATTCTCGGTGCCGGGACCACCGCCAGTGCCCTCAACCTCAATATCCAAACCATTTTCAAGGAAAGCCCAAACTTCTTAAAAAACATTAATGTGGCTCAAGATGCCCAGATCGGCGGTTCGGTCAACTTGGCTAACAGTTTAACCTTCACTACCAATAACGTCTCTCTTACCAACACCGAGGCCGATTTCTTGATCAGTTCCGCCGGCTTGGCCGTTGGTGGCAGCACCACCTACTCTCTCGATACCGCCGGCAACGCTGCCCTAAATAACGGCACTTTCACCGGCGATGTCACCATTAGTGGTAGCTTGACCACCACCGGCAGTAACCTTATCGGTGACGGCGGCGACCCGGCTACCCTCTCCGGGAGCACTTTAAGTTTAAGCTCCGGTAGCAGTATCAGCTTCTCCCCTAATAGTGACTCCGACGACTACCTCTATTTCTCGACCACCAGTGATCAACCTGGCCTGTTTTTTGCCGGTACCAATCCCACCAATGACTCCGGTCTTCGCCTCAATGGCTCCACCGGCCAAATCGAGTACCGCGACCAAGACGCCTCTAGCTGGCTCTCCCTCGACTCGCTCGAAGACGGCGCCTTTTCTCAATATTTTGCCGACGGCGGCAGCTACCTCTACCCTGTCAGCCGCGAATCGGTCCGCATTTACGACTCCACCGGTGTCGACTACTTGGATATCGCCCACAATGGCACTCAGGTGCTTATTACCACCAGCGGTACCAGTGCCATCAGCTTTGATAATAGTCTAGTTCTAACCAGCTCAAACACCATCACACTACCTAATAGTAATACGCTGAGTGGCGTGACAAATTTTACTCAATTCTCCCAAGGTATCGCCCTCGGTGGGGCGACTACCTATACCATCGATACCAGCGGTGACGCTCAACTCAATAGCCTGTCTGCCGCCGGCAACGTTTCGGTCCAAAACCAAGGCGACCTCAGGCTTTATGACACCAACACCAACTTTACTGGCTTCCAAGCGCCGAGTGACCTTACCGCCAGCTCCGATTACCTCTATACTCTGCCCTTTGGCTATGGCACCACCGGTCAAGTTTTGGCCGCCAACGACAATGCCGGCACCCTGGTTTGGACCGACGCTCTCTCTGGCGCTGCCCTCCACTGGGCTCTAACCAACGAACAACTCCATCCTATTAATGCCCTCTGGCACGATGTTTTGGTCGGCGGCACTTCCACGGCCTCAGCCACCTTAGTTCTAGCCGCCGCCACCGGTAACTTGACTATGACCGGTGATCTGGCGGTCAACGGCTACGATATCACGGCTAACAGCGCTTTAACCTTAAACAGTACCAGTTATGTTCGGATTGGCGACACCAATACTCCAGGCCAGGCCAACGGCGACGATGACTTGTTAGTCGAGGGTGACTTGGAAATCGACTCGGCTTTAGTCCTGGGTACCGACTCCTTGACCGATATCACCGGCAACGGCTTGACCATCAGCTCCAACTCGCTCACCATTAACCTACCGACTCCCACCGAAGGCCTTTCCTCAACCACTTTTTCGGCTTCCGGCCTGGAAGTACTGTCCCAAGGGTTGACCCTCCTTCAAGGTTGTGGACCTGGCCAAATGCTTAAGTGGAGTGAAACCAACGACCGCTGGGAATGCGGCGACGATCTAGGGGGCAGCTCGGCCATTATCAACGTTGAAGAAGATGACTCCCTTATCAGTAACACCGCTACTACCCTGGACTTTATCAACGAATTTACCTTGACCACCGAAGGCGGCGGCACCGAAGTTAACGTCGACATTAAAGACGATTCTCTCGATTTCTCCGAAATCGCTATCAGTCCCACCGTTGATGAAACCACCGACATCAACCTCGGGACTGCCATTGATCTTTACATCGACTTAACCGATACCGGTGTCTTCTCCATCAGGGATGGTACTACTCCCTTCTGGACCTTTGATGATGATTCCACCGTTGATGTGGTCTTCCCCGCCGCTGGGACTTTAGGCATTGACGCCGCTACCACTGACTCCACTGGTACCACTGGGGTGATTAACTTGGATCTGGATGCTACTTCCTCTCAGCAAGGGATTAACTTAG
>MHDC01000010.1 GCA_001803415.1 Microgenomates group bacterium RBG_16_45_19
GTTCTTTCCCACCCTAGCGACGGTCATACGGGAAGGTTTTGTTAAATCCTGAATGGTTACGCTTCGGGTGATGTATCCCCGACTAAAAATGACTTATAATTCGGAAATAACTGTGATAGAAGAATTATCAGGTAATACAGACAGGCAATTACAATCAGAAACCAAAATGCTAGAGGTTGAATGATCCCATTTTTAAGAGAATAAATCCCCAAAACCAAAGCCAGTATCAGGCTTTTCCATTTACTGATGTTTCGAACAAACTTTTCCATATGACTCTACTTGGTTAGTGATAATATTTTCTCCCCTTTAACTTTTCCGGCAATAGGCTGGCTTGAGTGTATTTTTGGTAGCCCTTACCATACCCTAAGTTTTTCATGAGGCGGGTCGGGGCGTTTCGGATTTCCATGGGTATCGGTAAATTCCCAAAGGTTTGGACATCGCTTAATGCGGCCATATAGGCATCATAAGCCGACCGGTCTTTTTTAGCTTGCGAGAGATATACCACTCCGGCCGCCAAATTTTCCTGGCATTCGGGATAGCCGATGGTCTCGCACGCTCGAAAAACGGCATTGGCCACCACTAAAGCGGTGGGTGCCGCTACGTCTTCCGAGGCAAACACCACCATCCGCCGCGCAATAAACAAGGGATCTTCCCCAGCTTTAACCATTCTGGCCAAATAATAAAGGGCAGCATCCACGTTTGACGCCCGCATCGATTTAATGAAAGCCGAGATGGTGTTGTAATGCTCTTCCCCGCCTTTATCATAGCGGATATAAGCACTCTGGAGCGCATTTTTCACTCTGTCTAAGGTAATTTCTCCTTTTGGATATAATTGCGCCGTATTTTCCAGCAAGTTCAAAGCTTTGCGGGCGTCACCGTTGGCATAAGTGATTAGGTATTCTTTGGCCGCCGCCTCGATTTTGACTTTTGGAGTTAAACCGGTTAGCCCGCGTTTGACAATTTCGGCCAACTCCTGGGTGCTTAATTCGTTTAAGACAAACACTTGCGTTCGGGACATCAAGGGGGCGATCACTTCAAAACTGGGATTTTCTGTAGTCGCGCCAATCAGGACCAACTGGCCGCTTTCGACAAATGGCAATAAATAATCCTGCTGGGCTTTATTAAAACGGTGAATTTCGTCCAAGAATAAAATTGTGTCTTTAATTTCACCCCCGGAGTGGAAGAAGCCCTCACTCCGGGGGTGTGATTCTTTGGTTTCAATAATCTTTTTGATATCCGCTTTACCCGCCGATACGGCCGAGAGATAAACAAACCGGTAGCCCGTAGCTTCGGCCACAATCTTAGCCAAGGTAGTTTTCCCCGAACCCGGTGGTCCCCAGAAAATCATGGAAGTTGGTTGTTGCCGCTTGACCATCAAAGCCATCGGCTTGCCTTCACCCACCAAATGACTTTGCCCTACAAATTCCTTAAGGGATTTTGGTCTGATCCGGTCCGCCAGCGGCTGCATTCGATTCGCCCTTCCTTCGGGAAGTATCTCACAACCTTAAATCCATATCCACTGTCGGTGGGGGAAGGTATTCCTCCCTGGGATTTGCCTGGGTCACATAAAAATCCAACTTAGCCAGATCTTCCTCTAGCTTCGAACTGTTCGGCAGTGGTCTCGGCGTGGCTGTCGGTGGCGGTACATATGGTGGCGGTCGGTTAAAATATTGGTTGGCTAAGACTATCCCGATAATTAACACTATCAATCCCACCAATCCCCCCAATCCAATTATTAGTCGTTTCTTGGCTATTTGCGTCCGGGCTTTTACCGCTTCGGGCGACATGTCAATTTCCGGCGGCGCCTGCCCCGTTTCCTGGTTAGCCGTAAATTCTGATTGGCTGCTGTCTAAGTCTTCGATCATAGTTCCAGACCGGCCGCCAGTTCGACCAATAAAGTATGCGCCCGGAGTAATTGTTGATAAGTTTGGTCCATATCTTTAACCGAGGTGTCATAGAGATAATAAGCTTGGTTGGCTTGGGCAGCGTCGGCGGCGGCTTCAATCTTGGTTAAGTCCTCTCCCACTTGGGCCAACCATAGCGTCGTGTCACTTAAACCTCTTAAGCGTTGTTCTTTATCTTGAGTCAAGAGAATCTGCTGAGGGATTAGCTCGGCCAGAGTTTCCATAAATTCGGTCAATTTCTGGTGCGCCAGTTTCATCTTGGCTATCTTGACCTGGACCAAGATCGGGTAATAGAGGTTGGGATAGGTTAAACTTAATTCCTTCAATTCGGCCGTGGCCGCGGCCAATTCCTCCCGGCTGTCTAACGCCTCCAAAGCATTATTTTCTGCCTGTAATTTTTCTTGGCTTTGGTTCAAAACCGCCGCCATTGACGCCGCTTTGTCTGGTGTTAAGGTTGGCAACTGGGCTAAATCAATTTTCATTGCCTGGAAAAAAGCCCACCACACTCGGGTTCGGGCGGCGATTAAGGCTCGAAATGACTTTAGGACCACTTCAAAATTGGCATTGGTCGGAATTTTGTCATACTGCTGTTTATCGACATTAAATGCCGCCAGCGCCGTCTGATAATCGCTATCCGACTGGAGGTATTCTTCCTTGGCTAGTTTGACCTCGACATTTAACTGGGCTAAGAGTGGCTTCGCGCTCATGAACCCTAAGGCGAAACACCCAGCCACCGCCAACATCGTTTTCGTCGTTTTGGTCATCAGTAAAGATAGTATAAACTAAATCTATGGCTCACTTAAAAACCTACTTTTCTACTCTCTTTCGTTCTGCCTTGTCACCGGCCTCTTACCGCCAGGTAGTCTCAGCCCCCTTTACCTTCAGTTTAAAGTTTTTCTTGGTCAGTCTGCTATTTTATGCCCTGGTAGCGGCCCTCAATTTTAGCCACCAGACGCTCCTGCCCCTAAAGTCCCTCCTGCCGCTCTTACCCGCACAGCTAACCGAGTTGTATCCGGCGGAGTTGGTCATCACCATCAAAGATGGTAAGGCCACCACCAACGTCACTGAGCCTTTCTACCTATCTCTGGAACGCTTTACCGATTTTGTCAATTCTTTGAAGCAGCAAATCAAAGGCATTACCACCGCCCGCCCCACCTATTTTCTGGTCATCGACACCGAGGCTACCTCCGACGACTTTTTTAATTACCAAACCTTTATTCTCTTAACCCAGCATTATTTGGTTTTTTATAACCAAGACGGCCATGCCGAAATCATTAACCTAGCGGATATTCCCAATCTGACCTTGGATCAAGCCACCGTCTCGGCCGCCTTGTCCAAATTAACTCCCTATTTGACTAAAGTTTGGCCCAGCCTCGTCGTTTTAACCGTCATCGCTTGCTTGATCCTGATTCCCACCTGTTATTTTACTCTGGCTGTCAGCTTCAGCCTCTTCAGTTTGTTGTTGGGTAAACTCTTCCGCCTTGGCTTGACCTATACCCAGCACCTCCAGATCACCCTTCACCTCCTGGTCCCCTTACTCTTTATCTCTGGCCTGGCTCAACTCTTAGGCTTATCTCTCAATTGGCCAGACTTTCTCTTAATCTTACTGGTATTAACCAGCCTGATTGTCTTACTCACCCTTAAAAGCCTTCAACCGTTTAAGTCAATCGCACCCGGCAATGGTCCCCGATAAATAAACTGACGTTGGCTTGATTTTCTTCCCAAATCTCGGTGTTTTTCCCAACCATACTGTCCACCAACGGCCGTTTAAGGTCAATCAAGGTGGCATCTTGCATCAGGATGCTGTTTTTAATAGTCACCGTCTCCAGTTTGCAATGGGTATCGATGGCCACGTTCGGTCCCACTTCGGCATCTTCAATCAAACAATCCCCGGCGATCGCCGTTGGGCCGATGATTCGGCTGTTGACGATCCTGGTCCCTTTACCGATGGCTACTTTCCCACTCAAAATTGAAGCTTGATCCACTTCCCCCTCGACTGTCGCTGCCAATTTTTCTTGCAGGAGAAAAGTATTGGCCTCGAGCATATCCGTGAACTTACCCGGATCTAGCCAGCGGCCGGGCACCTTGGCCGTCAAGACTCGATAATGATGGTCCAATAAGTAGGTGTATAAATCGGTAATTTCCAATTCACCTCGGGCAGATGGTTTAATTTTATCGGCTCCGGTAAAAGCCTCGAAAACGTGGTGGTTGAAAAAATACAAACCCGGTACCCCGTATTTATTCGGTGGTTTTTCCGGTTTTTCTACTACTTTCATTAAATTCCCGGCCTCATCAAAATAAGGCACGCCCAACCGCCAGTTTTCTTCATGCTCCACCAGGGTCAGTAATGCATCCGGCTGTTCTTTTTCAAACGTCTTAAATGGTTCCTTGATCCCTTGGGAAAAAATATTGTCACCTAAATGATAGACAAACGGTTCCCCTGCTAAAAATGCCTGAGCCATTAAGACCACGTGGGCTAAGCCTAAGGGTTCTGCCTGCTCTATATAAGTTAAGTTCAAGCCCCACTTTCCCCCACTCCCCAACAAGGCTTCTACCGCCGGCCGGGTCTCGTTGACAATGATCCCGACCTCCTTAATCCCCGTCTCGCTAATGGCTTCGATGGGGTATAACAACAGTGGCTTATTGGCCAACGGCAGTAAATGCTTGTTAGACGAAAAAGTCAGGGGTCTAAGCCTGGTGCCTGATCCCCCGGCGGCAATAATCGCTTTCATAGTTGATACCTTTAGCGGTTAGTCACCGCGGCTGTTAAAATCATAATGGCCACCGCTGCCGCTAAGGCGTACTCTGCCACAATTTTAGCGTGCAGATCGCCCAAAAGATAGTGATGTACGAGGCCCCAGACCAAATAACCGCCGGCAGTCATCACCGCCACCACCACTTCGGCTTGAGTTTGACCCTGCACCATTAAGAACAGGATCATGCTTAAGGCCAGCCACCCGGCTAGCAGCGCATAATGGGTGGAATGGGTTCTGAGATCAGTTAACATTGGCCTCCTGACTGGTGGTATTAACTTGGTGGTCAAATTGGGGCACTTGGCCCGAACTGATGAATATCAGTAAAAACAAGGTCACCGCAAACAAGGCTAAATGGGCCCAATTTTTCCCCACACTCCGGGTTAAGTGGTTTTTCCGGCTGTGATATTCATCATAAATGATCACCAGGACTAAAATCACCAAGATTAGACCACCGGCGCTTTTAATGATCTTTAAGGGTGAAGCAGCTACCTTAAAATTACCCGGTAAACCAGCCGCCGTTTGTCTGATTAGGTTATGCGGTTGTAAAGCGGCGATGAGGTTAACCGTTGGCCATGGCGTCGGGGTTACCTTAAGCATCACTGCCGCCGGACTTGAAACCGGTGCCGAAGTCACTACCGCCGCCAGGGGGGTGGTTGATGGTATTTGGCTTATGGGTGAACCAAACATCTGTACCACTAAAGTGGTTTCCGCCCCTTCTAAGATTCCATCCACCACCGCTACCCCGATTTGCCCGTACTTGGGATTTATAATATTATCCCGGTGGGTGGTGGAATTCATCCACGCTTCAATCATCGAACCGGTGTCCCCGAAATCCCGGGCTAAATTCTCCCCGGCCACACTGTAGGCATAACCGGCATTTTTGATAAATACCCATGGCGTCGTCCCGTCCGGAGCCACGTGCGCCCAATAGTTGTGGGCAAACATGTGGTTAGCCTTGGCCACTGCCGCCGATGTTAACTCCTCGTTTAACTTGAGTGGAGCCAGACCGTCCTGAGCTCGCTGGCTGTTGGTTTGCTCCACGATCTGGTCCGGCAAAATCGAACTGGCAAAACCCAAAATCAGACCCCGGGGATCGGCCGCCAGGCCATACTTTAATCCCTGCAATCCCAAGTTAAAGATCAGGAAAATGACAATTAAGCCCGTTAACCCCGATGGGTGCAGTACCTTAGGCCGGTGATTATTGGTCAAATGGGGAATAAACCAGTGTTTCAGCGTTTGCCGCATCTCTTCCAGTTAAACACATTTTATGTCTAACTGCCACTAAACCAGTTACCGGGGATAATTACCGGAGACGGTGAGGTAAGTAAACAAAAAGATCATGCCCACCTGGATCAAGATTTTGACCATAATATTCTTCTCCACCGGTTAATTTCCCGCCGTCGGTCCCAAATTAACCAAGCCAAGACCAATACTGCTTCCAACCCCAGTAATCCCCACCAGCTGATGCTTGGACCCGGTTCGGCTGTCAAGGCTTGGACCTCGGGAATATTGACAGTCAAATCCTCGGGTTGGGCTAATTCGACGCTGACACTGGCGGCTTGTAATTGGTCCTGGACAAGTTCCGGTTTGATAGTCAGGTTCACTTTAATTGGACTAGGTGTCATCGCGCTTTAATAATTCGGCTGGGGCCGGCTCAAACCCGATGGCTGAGTCGGCCAATGGTTTTAATAAAGTCAACAGCTTAACCGTTGGCTGGCTTTTATCCTGCCACTCGGCTTCATCTTGGCGGTTCAAAATCACCGGCATCCGTTCGTGAATCGGTTTGAGTTTCGAGTTGGCGCTGGTGGTGATAATGGTAAAACTTAAGGTTTCCTTGCCTTCAGTATCACACCAGCTTTCATACAAGCCGGCCAAAGCCCAGATTTCTCCATGAGGTGGATGAATGTAGTATGGTTGTTTACCGGTCTCCGTTTTTTGCCACTCGTAAAAGCCGTTGGCCGGCACCAGGCACCGACGTTCCCGAAAAGCCGCTCTAAAGGCCGGTTTGTCAGCCACCGTCTCGGCCCGGGCGTTGATTAATCGGTAGCCGATGCGGGGGTCCTTGGCCCAAGCCGGGATCAGCCCCCATTTCATTAACCTCACTTGAGTCGGGCTGTTTTTAGTCACAATCGGTAGCTGCTGGCCCGGCGCCGCGTTATCAGTCGGCCTTAAATTAGCGGGGATTTTGGTCGCCCCAAAGCGTAAAGCCAAATTGTCGGTATCAAAAAAAGCGTATCGGCCACACATGACCTTTGTCTCCTATCGCGTTAGGGCAATCATGACCGACCCGGCGGTCATCAAACCCGCCCCCAACCAAACCAGCGGTCCGGTTTTTTCTTTCAAAATTAATGACGCTAAAATAATCGTAAACACCAAGCTTAATTTGTCAATTGGCGCCACTTTTGAGGCCGGCCCCAATTGTAAAGCCCGAAAATAAAATAACCACGACACCCCGGTGGCTATCCCCGACAAGATTAAAAAGATTACCGAGGTCCGGTCTAGTGATCTTAACCCTCCGGCTTGGCCTCGGATCAACACGATTCCCCAGGCAAAAATGACTATCACCACCGTCCGAATGGCCGTAGCCAAATTGCTGTCGACGTTTTTAACTCCGATTTTAGCCAGAATCGCCGTGGCTGCCGCCGCTATTGCCGACAATAAGGCATAAATCATCCATTGAGGCATAACCAGACTATTATAATATAACGGCCGGACTGCTCATTGCCAGCCCAAACGCTTTCATCAGTCCGGTACACCTGCTATAACCCAAGTCTATCAGGACCCTCAAGCCTTGATGAAAAAGTGGAATAAACTTTTCCATGAGGCCGAAATCAAACACCTTCACCAGGGCGGCTAGGGTCACTTGTCTAAATTCGATCTAGAGAGTCATAGTTGATTTTTAGAGGTTAGCTGAGTATGATGTGAACCACCTAATGTATGCCCGGATTTAATTTTACTTTTTCACCTTGCTACCCCAACTTATGCCGTCCTACCGCCACCGGCGGCGGGTAAACTGGGGTGATTGCTTACAAGTTAATTAAAGGACAGGAAACCTATGAAACGCGTGATCGTCAGTTTGGTAGTTGTGGCGGTGGTCGCCATCACCGCCTTCTCTTTCTCCCAAGCCTTTTTCTCCGATACCGAAACCTCTTCCGGCAACACTCTCCAGGCCGGCGCCCTCGACCTCAAAGTCGACAACACTAGTTACTATAACGGAGTTAAATCAACCACCACTTCCTGGGAATTGGATGATTTAGACGGTCATAAATTCTTTGACTTTGCCGATATTAAACCCGGTGATTGGGGTGAGGACACCATCAGTCTTCATGTTCAAACCAACGATGCTTGGGCTTGCTACAACGTCACTGTGACCGCTAATAATGACGTTTCTTCCACTGAACCGGAGCTAGGAGATGGTGATCTTGCCGAAGATCCCAATAACGCTTTTGATGGCGAGTTGGCTCAAAACATTCAAATGGCTTTTTGGTTAGACGATGGTGATAACGTTTACGAAGTCGGGGAATCAATTTTTACCCAAGGGTCTATCAGCCAAGTCGCCCCGGCACTCAAAGGGGCCTTAGCCGACAGTCTAAATGGCATTTTAGGTTTACAGGGTCAACCCATGTCTGGTCTAACCACCTATTATCTAGCTAAAGCCTGGTGCTTTGGCAATTTAACCCTGAATCAACTACCCGAAGATGCTCAGACCGGTCCGGATGTCAGACCACAAGGTATCAGTTGTGATGGTTCCGGTCTAAATAATTTGACCCAGACTGACCAAGTTTTGGGTGATATTTCATTCTCGGTCGTTCAGTCCCGCCACAATCCCGGTTACGTTTGTGAACAAGCTTGTGTCACCCGCTGGGCGGATAAACCGACCGTTGGCGGCAACTTCCAAGGCTTACGCAAAAACAACACGGCCATCCTAGCTGACCGGACCGATCCCAACGACGCCTTAGTGGCGGAGTCGCTCGGTACTCCGTATGATAATCCAGTTCAAGCTGGTACCTTCTTTAGCCTTGGCTTTACCGGCGGTAACCTGACTGTTGAGTTTAACCAACCGATTGTCAACAATCCCGGACCAGATTTAAAAATTTACGAAGTCACCGGTGGCACTGCTTACCCCGATGAAATCGTTAAAGTTGAGGCTAGCCAAGATAACTCCACTTGGGTCACTCTCAGTGCCGGCCTGACTCGCGATAACACCACCGACCTCGGTTCACTCCCTTGGGCTAAATATGTCCGTTTAACCGAAGCCAGTGATATCAATCTCTTTGAAGCTACCGCAGATGGCTACGACTTAGACGGAGTTCAATATATTTGTCCAACTATAATCTGACCACTGATAACTGATTAACAAACTATAGCCTGCCCCTTCCCGGCGTACACCGGGAGCGCTACGCCTTGTCCTAGGGTCGGGCAGGACTTAGGACACCAAAAAAGGTGTACCCGGTGTACACCAGGGAGAAATTAACCATTCTAAAACCTGCCCGAGGATCTTAAGATCCAATGGGCAACCAGATTACCAAATAGCTCATTGGATCGGGGGTGAGAACGAATGAAACGAATTTTAACCAGTTTGGTTTTAATCGGTGCCATGGTCACCATCGGCTGGGCGGCTACTACCGCCTTCTTCTCCGACGAAGAAACCTCCACCGGCAATACCTTTGTCGCTGGTGACATTGATCTGAAAATCGACAACACCAGCTATGCACTTGATTACAACATCCCATTGTATCCCAGTCCGACTGGGGCTTTGGTAGCTAGTCAAAATACTTCTTGGGATTTAAGAGATCTCACAATCGAAAAATTCTTCGATTTTGTTGACCTTAAACCAGGAGATTATGGTGAGGACACTATCTCCATCCATGTCGGCAGTAACGATGCCTGGGTTTGTGCCGCCGCTCAAATTACCAATGATTCTGACCAAACCTGTACTGAACCTGAAGGGGATGATGATCCGAGTTGTGTAGACCCCGATGGAAATGGTGAGCTTGATGATAGTCTTAATTTTGCTTTTTGGGTAGACGATGGTGATAATGTCTTTGAGGTTGGTGAAAGCGTTTTTCTTGAAGGACCTTTGAGTGGTATTGATACCCAAGGACAAATTACTCTGGCCGACTCGGCTAGTAGTATTCTTGGTGATGCCACTCCCATTCCAGGTGATACCACTTTTTACATTGGGAAAATCTGGTGTTTCGGAGACCTAACTGCAAACCAATTACCTGATAGAGAGGATCCGAGTCCGGAGCTTAATAATCCTATAAATCGAGGTACTGGATGGACTTGTGATGGAACTTTTATAAATAATGCTGCCCAAACTGATAAAGTGGTTGGTGATCTTGAATTTTACGCTGAACAGGCCAGAAACAATGACCAGTTCTTGTGCAGTAATTGGGATCCCAGCTGGGAAGAATAAAACTCTTAACAACCCACTCGCTTTCCTCCGGTATCATACCGGAGGGCAGCCCTCTGCCCTTAAGCTTTCTTAATAGTAGAGGCTTGAAATTAGGAAAAAATTTATGCCAGGACAACCAAAAGAAACTGAAAACTTAGCCATCGAATCTAGGCCCTTACTAGAAACTGACTTTTGGGAACGACCTACTTTAAATTCTTTAGTGCATTTTGTTCAAGTAGTTGACGCGGCACATCATGCTAGTAAAGAAGAACCAGCCAAGCCAAAAGATCCAGCTGTTACTGAACCAGTCTTGTTTCAACCAAAGGAACCGGAACCTATTACACCATCATAATTTGCCTGTCTAATTACCAATCTTCCTGCCCCCTATAAAGGAAGGGGGTGAAAAACAAAATCTATGCGTAAAGTTTTACTTAGCGTTCTCGTGGCTAGTTTAGTCATCGGCGCCGGCGTTTACGCCACCACCGCCTTCTTCTCAGATGAGGAAACCTCTACCGGTAATACCTTCCAAGCAGGGGCACTAGACCTTAAGGTCGATAATACCTGTTACTACAATAAACTGGCTGATGGTCAACCAAATTGTCCGGAAAAACGTGATGAAACAGGGAAACCTGTTTTATTAACTTCATGGGCAGCGACAGACCTTGGTTTGGAACACAAATTTTTCTGGTTTAAGGATGTTAAGCCTGGTGATTTTGGTGAGGACACCATTAGTCTTCACGTTGATAATGACGCCTGGTTGAGATTAGTTATTGATGGCATTCTTAACAAAGATAATTCTTGTACCGAACCAGAAGCATTAGATGATCTAGATGGGGCTACTTGTGAGCCAAATGGAGAACTGCAACAGAATGTCTTATTTACCATGTGGTTAGACCAAGGTGTGACACCCGGATTTCAAGGGCCTGCAGATTTAAGTGAGTGTGATAACGATTGGGTACGTGAATTTGAACCGGAAATCATTTCCGAAGGACCTATTGATCCCGAAGGGGAGATATGGGATTTAGCCGCCTTCAATGGTGCCTACCTTAAAGGTGGACATACTGCATGCTTTGGAGTTGCTTGGAGAGTTCCGTCAGACGTTGGTAATGAGATCCAAACAGATAGCTTTGAAGGTAACATGACCTTCCAAGTCCAACAACACCGCAATAATCCAGTACCTGTTTGGTAATAGTTAATCTTAACCACCTACGTGCTTTTTCCCTCCGGCCCTAAGTCGGAGGGATTCAGCCCACCAGCCAAATTCTTGAATGAACCTGGCCGGTGGGGTGGATTTATGAATCGTCATGATACTCGCCAGTTGTATTGGGACTTAGACAGAGTAAGGCAGCTTTTGGGATCAAATGATAATGAGGAATTATCTAAAGTTTTACAGGGATTATCTGATTATACGAGAGCCATGTTTGTGAATAGGTTTCTTGCTTACATTTCTATAGAAGATCGAGCTTATGCTTTTAATCTTCAATCGCGGTTAACTGATGAATATGCAGCTACCTACCTAGGTAATAGTCCGGCTGAAGCTGATGTCGATCCAGGCGACCGTGAACTTTACTATAAATCCAAATAAAAGGAACGGGCATTAAAGGAATATTTAATAGCCCATCCCATTGAATCAATCTAGTGATATCAGGTTAATTATCGCTGACGTTAGGGAGATGTTGAATAATAACCTACAACTACCCATGGAGGGGGGCGAGTAGCCATACGAAAACCATCATCACTAGTTTAATTACCTTAACCGCCATTGGCATCACTGCCATGATCACCACCACTGCCTTCTTTAACGATACCGAAACCGCCACCGGCAACACTTTTAGGGCCGGCACGCTTGACCTTCAGATCGACAATTCCAGCTATTATAACGGCCAGTTTAATCCGGCCACTTCTTGGGCACTGAGGGATTTGACCGTGGAAAAGTTTTTTGATTTTATCGATTTGAAGCCCGGTGATCACGGCGAAGACACTATTAGCCTCCATATTAAAGATAATCCGGCTTACGCCTGTGTGAATTTTCGCCAGACTGAAAACTCGGACCACGGCTTTAGCGAACCGGAAGACATGATGGACGGCCAGGTCAATCAAAGCGACGGCACCCCCACCGGCGATTTGGGCCGGCGGATTGTGATTAAGTTTTGGCTGGACGACGGCGATAATGTCTTGGAAATGAACGAACAGCCTTTTGACCATTTAACCGGGACTTTAGACAGCCTCTTTACCAAAACGGCGGCTATCGCCGATGCCACCAGTCAGCCCTTAGAACCTAACCGCACCTACCATATTGCCAAATTCTGGTGCTACGGCAGCCCTCGGGTTGTCATGATCTATCGCCAGGACGGTTTAGGTCTGACTCAACTTATCGGCGGTAACGGCCCCGATAGGCGGCCTAACTTTATATGCGACGGCTCTGTCATTGACAACCGTGGCCAAACCGATATTTTTAAGGGTGATATCAGTTTCTATGCGGTTCAAGCCCGAAACAATCCTAATTTTATTTGCTCGCCTAGCCTCTTTCCGAGCCCCACCTCGGCGCCACTTTAAAAGTTAAACCTCTCCGGCAGCCGCCGGACGGACAAGGGTCCGTGTCATTTGGGCCTCTGCCTGATTGCCTGTCCACCCCCCGTTCGGCGGCTCTTGTAAAAAACTATGATCAAAACTCTAACCCACGCCCTCAACCTCAGTCTGCAAATTTTATTCTCTCTCTTGGTAGTTGTGGTCGGTACCGTCTGGATTTTGGGTCGAACCGGCACCATCGCCCCCGTTACTCCTTTGGTGGTTTTATCCGGCTCCATGGCTCCGTCCATTCCCACCGGGGCGGTGGTTCTAGTTCAAGCCAAACCGTTTGGCTATAAAACCGGCGACATCATTACTTTTTCCCGGAGTGCCAAAGACTTTACTACTCACCGCGTGGCTGCTTTGGCTGACGATCAGGGAGCTATTGTTTACTCCACCAAAGGTGACGCCAACGACTCGGTTGATACTCAGCCGGTGTCTTTGTCCCAAATCAAAGGCAGCGTCTTTCTGACCCTGCCCTATTTAGGCTACGCCGTTAATTACGCCAAAAAACCGTATGGTTTCATTCTCCTGGTCATCATCCCTTCGACCATTATTGTTTACGAAGAATTAAAAACTATCGGTTCTGAAACCAAAAAAGCCATTAAAAAATTCCGTCGACCTCAGCCTAAACCGCTGGTTATCCCCGTGGCCGCCCCGTCGTTTCGGGTTCAGGTGCCGCGGCCCCAAGTCGATTTGGCCCGGCAACCACACCCCCTGGCTAATCTACCTCAGCCGCCGTCCCCACCCAAAATTAAAGTCAATGCTCCCCTGCCACCGGCCGCTTCCCCCCTGGTCAAACGCTACTTTGCCCCCTTTACCGGCACTGCCGGCGCTCTTGGTTATAGCCAACTCTCCCTGATTATTCCCTTGGCCGCCGCCGCCTTTATTTTTGTCGGCGTCTCCGGGGCATACTTGGCCGATACCGAATCCAGCTTCAATAATCTCTTTGGTGCCGGCCTTTGGGGTGTCCAACCGTTACGCACGTCTCTACCGGAAGTCATACCCAGCCCCACCTCAGTCGCTACCCCCAGCGCCAGCCCCAGTGCCGCTTTAATGGAATAAATTTATGTCACCCACTCGTCACCCCTCGACTTTTAGGTTATTAATTTTAGCCGGTGGTTTAGTCTTGATCACCGTTTTAGGCCGGCTTTACCTTCAAGCCCGTAGTCAATCGGCTTTTCGCGTCGATGCCGTCGGTAATTTAACCTTTACTTTTAACGGCCTCCCGCCCCAGGCTCCGGTCTTTTCTATCTCCGATTTAAAACCGGGTGATTGCTACAGTCGGGACGTTACCACTACCAATAATGGCCTGAAGCCGGCTCCGATTAAAGTTCGGGCTAATCAGATTAATAATCTGGATAATTTGGCCAGTACCCTCTATTTAACCATTACCGAAGCGGCGCTCGAGCTCTATGGCGGCGGTAATGCCAAATCCCTCCAGCAATTTTTTACCGACTCCACCGTTACTCTTGACGGTCTCTATTTATCCACTTTGGCTCCTGGATATACCACCGGCTACACTTTTACCGTTTGTATGCCCATCACGGCCGGCAACGAATGGCAACGGACTTCACTGATTTTTGATCTTAATTTCGGCCTGACCGTTAGACCCTCTCCGACGACCACGCCCCCCAGTCCCACTCCCACTCTGCCCCCAGAGTGTCAAGTGCTTGAGGGTCAAATTCAACATGTCTTCGTCGGTACCGCTGGGCCTAACCAGATCCATGGCACCGTCGAGAATGACCTCATCTTCGGTCTAGGTGGCCATGATATTTTAGATGCCAGCGGCGGTAACGATTGTGTCGTCGGCGGTGACGGTAACGACTATCTCGATCCCGAAGACGGCCACGATATTGTCCTGGGTGGTAATGGTAACGATAAAATCAAAGGCGGCTCGGGGGATGACTGGCTCTATGGTCATGACGGTGATGATCTTATCTCCGGTGGTACCGGTAACGATCATCTCTATGGCGGCCCGGGCCAAGATTTCTTAAACGGTGATAGCGGCGACGATCAGGTCTATGGCGAAGCCGGCAATGATACTTTAAGAGGCGAAAGCGGTTTGGATTTATTGGATGGCGGACCGGGTCTTGATAATCTTAACGGCGGCAGTGACGTTGATAACTGTTTAAATGGTGAAATATTAAGTAGTTGTTAGATCTAGTTGAAACATCGATTAAAAATATAGTAGATTAAGCCTCGTGTGCTGCCCTATCCCTCTTAAAATACTGATTGAAAGGAGGTGATACACATGCGTTTACCCACTGCCCTGTTGACTCTGGCCGCGGCCCTGGTGTTTTTTGTCTCTCCCGTCTTAGCTGAAGCTCCCCAAATCGATACCACCATCGAAGATAACGGTGCCGGTAGCTTTAATGCCGCCAGTACCGTGGTTGTCGACAAAACCAAAGTCGGGCAAACCAATGTCACCAATACCCAAACGGCCATTTTTATCGAGCAAGAATCGGGTGACAACAAGATTTCCGGTACCACCGGTGGTTCGCCCTCGATTGAATCCGGCAAGCTTAAAACTGAAGTCACGGTTTCTAACCTAACAGGTTACAACCAAGCCGAGGTTGATCCCTGCGGTTGCCCTCAGCCGGATGTCACCACCGAGATTAAAAACAACGGTGTCTGGTCCAAGAATTTTGCTTTCACCTACGTCAAGTCTAAAACCAAAGTTGAACAGACCAACGTCACCAATATCGGAAATGTATTAGGCCTTGAAAGTGACAGCGGTGACAATAAGATCTATGGCACGACCAATGGTAATCCCTCGATCAAAACTGGTAAATCCAAGGTTCAAGTGACCATCACCAATCAAAGCGGGGCTAATTACCTGCTTTAAATCAAAGTAATTTAGGGGTGGGGGAGTGGGATAGGTCCCCCATCCCTATCAAAATGAAGGCCGTAAGCTAAACCACGCAAAGACACCGTAGGCTCCCAAGAGTAAACCGCTGACATATTTTGGCCAAGCCCGACCGCAGTACTGCCGCAATAGCCAGACCACCGCCACGGCTGATAAACTGAAGCCAATTAGCCCTGGGTGAAGCTGTTTTTCCCCGGCCGAGGTAATGACGATTAACCCTCCGATGAGCAAAATGTTGTAGATATTGCTGCCCAAAATACTGCCTTCGGCCAGTTTAGCTTCTTTCTGCCAACTTGAGGTTAAAGCCACCACGATTTCCGGCAATGAGGTCACCAGGGCTACTAAAGTTAAACCGACCAGGCTCGTTGTCAGTCCCCAACTCAGGGCTAACGCTTCCGCCCCTCTGACGGTCAAAACGCCGCCAATCACCACCCCGACCAAAGCTATAACCAATAAGGCTAAAGTATGGGTATTACTCCGCTCTTTTCTTTTAAATTGTTGTTTATCCTCGTGGGTTCGGCCGTTCACTCCCCACCAATACTCAAGGCAGGTAAAACCGACCGCCCCCAAAATCAGACCCCAACCGGCTAAAGCCGTCCACCACCAGGCCGTCACTACCACAAATATGCCAGTCACTAATAACATGATCCAGCCGTTTCGCTGCGTTTTGGTGGTGCCGATTCTTAACGGAGAGACCAGCGCTGCTAGTGGCAGGACTAAGAGTAAATTGGTAATGTTGGAACCGATGATATTACTTAAGGCTAGATCGACATCACCTTGTAAACTGGCGATTAAAGATACCGTCAGCTCCGGTAAGGAGGTGCCTAGAGCCAGCAGGGTCGAGCCGATGATTAGCGGTGATAAGCGAATTTTAAGAGCCCAATGTTCCGCCGCCTTGACCAACGTATCCGCCGCCACCAGCAATAAACCCACTCCCACCAAAAACAATAGCCAAATGCTTTCCATCCTTCCATCCTACCAAGAAACTCCCCTTTCCGCACTCTCTCCAAATATCCTCATCACCTAAAATCAAATTTATTCCGTATAGTATAATGACTTCATGTCCAAGAAAATTGTCAAGAAAATTCTAAGGTATAACGCGGTGTTTGAGCCGGCTGAAGAAGGTGGTTATGTGGTGACTGTGCCTAAGTTACCTGGACTCGTTACCGAAGGTGATAACTTCGAAGCTGCCCTTTCTATGGTTAAGGACGCCATCACTGGTTACTTACAGGTTTTACAAGATCAACACGAAGATATTCCTAATCCAGATGATCAGAGCTTTACCGCATTTGTAGAGGTTCCCTTCATTAACCCGAAGTTCACCTCATCCTAGATGTCGAAATTGCCTCATCTTAAATCGAGAGAAGTGGTCCGGATGTTGAAAAAACATGGTTTCATTGAAAAAAGACAAGTCGGGAGTCACCTTCATCTTTATCATCCTCTCAGGCAAATGAGAATCACGATTCCAATGCATAATAAAGATTTAAAACGGAAAACCCTGTTTAGTATTTTTCGTCAAGCCAAAATAAAATGGTAAGTCTCGACTCGTACTCACAAATAAAATGTTATCATTAATTTAATGCCCGATAGCGACACGCCCACTCTTCCCAGCAGTTCGCCTGTACCTTCCCCTGGTGTGGTTCTCGCCCCCAAACCCCGCCTGGGCTTTGCTCTAGTTATCGGTCTAGTCAGCTTCCTCGTCCTAGCCTCTCTCGCCCTCGCCGGTTACTTCTACTGGCAGAACCAGCAAGTTAAAAAACAGATTCTTAACACCCCATATCCTTCTCCCCCCATCGCTCAAATTACTTCTATTCCCTCTATTAAATCTACACCCATACCCGAAACAATTAGCGGTAAACCGACTCAATCACAAACTCTCAAAACCGGAAATGATTGGTTGACTTACACTGATGCTGCTGCTGGTATTACAATTAACTATCCTCCTAAATTATCACCTAAATACAATCCTAACCGAGGTGCCGCTTATAATTTTCACGCCGGTTCCTTCTTGGTTGATCAATCTGGTGAGACAGTTCTAGATTTTTACTTTTATTCCTACAGCGGCGGATCGCGGCGCCAAGCTTTCTATGATGCTGTTAGTTTTGATGGACCTGAAAATCCAAACCAATACACCCAATCAACATCTGATGTCTCTCTCAATGGTCGCACCTACCTCAAGCTTAAATCGACTTATACTGGAGAAGAAGGTGGTCGTTATTTTTTCCTTACCCCCGTAGGCGATCGACTTTATTACTTTGCTTTTCCCGCCAATCTTGAGAAAGATAATGCTTTAATCCAAAACCTCTTAACAATTATCGCCACAAGTTCACTCAACTCTCAGTCTACCCCTTTTTCTAATCAAACCTACTTAACCTGTCATGAATATTCTAATAGCAGCAATAAAGGGCAGTCGTGGGACGCCAATATCAACAACCAGCAAAATATGGTGGTTATCCAACGATTCAATCAAGAATTAAAACCAATTACTTTTGATCAGTCTAAAATTCAACTATATACAAACCTCCAGACCTTATCTAATCCTGGCTGGTCAATTAATGATTTCACCATCAAGCATGACCCAAGCCAAAAAAGTAATTATCAAGATGCCATTGTTATTACCTTACCTAAAGCCCAAGTCGATAAAATCCGTACCGCAACCTCATCTACCATTCCTTCTGTTTCCTTCACCGTAAAAATCAGCCAATCATTGGAAACGAAGACTGGAGAATGGTGTAGCCCATGGGGAAGCCCTCAAACATATTACACTAATTATCCTTAAACCCCATGGAACCCCCACCTATAATTGACCGAACGGACCAACCCTCAATTAATGTCTCAAGACAGGATCACAAACCCCGCCGGGGTTTAGCTATCATTATTGGTCTCTTGAGTTTCCTGGTTCTCTCCTCTCTGGCAGTAGCCGCCTTTTTCTATTACCAGAACCAACAACTTATTAAACTAAATACCGTTACCCCAGAGCCTTATCCCCCAAATCTTCGCCCCACTCCTACCACCGACTCTACTACTGAGTGGGAAATATATACGACGAATACTGATGAAAACATTTCCTTTAAATACCCATCTCCATGGCAACGATTACCTATTTTAATCCGGGGTAGTGGTTTTTTACAGGAATTTGAGGATCCGGAAGGTAGTTTTGAGTTTGCTTTTTCGGCCACTGGCAACTCCAACCAGCTTACCGGTAAGCCATTTTCCTCTTTAATGGAATATGCCCAGATGTCTTATCCCGGCAGAATAGTTAATTTAGATGGACAAGAGGGTAGGCAATATCTCCCTCGAGCTGGCAGCGAAAATGTTAACTCTGTCGATTTTTTCTCACCGGATCAAACAGTCATCTATAATTTGTTTTTGAAAACCGGTGATACACCTTTAAATACTGCTGCAGTAGAGATCCAAGCCGGCCAAGCCCTGTTTTCCAAAATCCTCGCCACTTTTAAGTTTATAGACCAATTTGCAAGTGAACCCGATAATTTAAATAGTACTCAACAGTATGTATCACCAGAATGTGGCGTCAATCCTGGCTGCGGGGCTGGAGCCGATTGTACCGAAAAGGGACAGGAAGCCAATGTTTCTGGTATATGTGTTGTGTTGCCAGAGGCTATCTGTTATTTAACCGCCAGATGTGAAATACAGCCAAACGGTAATTGCGGTTGGAGTCAAACCAGTGAGTTAACTGCTTGTCTAGCTCGATTTAAATAGTGTTCACTCTTAGATCCGGGATCTCGTAAAAAGTATGTTTGCTAGACTGCCCCATGCGCTTGATCTTGGCTTAAACCGGATCGGCGAAGACCAGGAGCCGGTTCCAATCGGTCCCGATTGGAGTACAGGTTTGCAGGATCAGTTGGTTGGTCTGGCTTTCGGTTAAATATTTGACTTCCCAAGGCTTGACGGTTTTTATTTCCCTCACTTGGTAGGCATAAGTTTGTCCTTGATAATTTATGTCTATCTCATCACCCATTTTTAGCTTAGGCAGCCGGTAAAAAGCGGTGTTGTAGCGCGTCAGTTGCCACGGATTATCCGAGGAATGGGCAAACAGGTATTGGGTACCCATTTCGCCAGGTAAAGCCGTCCCTTTGGCTTGGGCGATGCCTTGGGTCAACGCTTGCCGATACTCGATTTGGTTGAACGGATCGACTCCGGCGATGACCGGCGCTTGAACTTTAATGGCTGGAATGATCAAGCGGTAACTGTTAGTTACTTCCTGGGTTTGACCGAAGCGATACCGCCATTCTTCCTTGATAAAAGGATAAATCAACCACAGACTGCCCATTACCGCCAAGACGATTAAACTGTTGCCAATCAATCTGAGTTTGTTTAACTTCATTAGGGGATATCATACCAAAAACTCCCCAATTAGCCGGGGAGTTTTTAACTGAGTCTATCAATTTAAATTTTAGCGGGCGCCCGACCGGATTTAAGCCGAAGATACACCCCTAGCAAAAACATGATGATGTTGGCCAAAAAGGCCAACAAATAATCCATGGTCCCGGTGATCGGCAGTGATTCTCCTAGGACTGCGCCACCAACTCCGCCCCCGCCCCTGCCGTTACCCCCATTACCATTGCCATTGCCATCGCCGGTTGGTCCAGGTGGTCCGCCATTACCGCCGGGTGGCTGTGGTGGTTGGATCGGCGGTTCCGGTGGCTTTGGCGGCTGTGGTTGCTCTTCACAACATTGGTCAACTTCCACAAAGCTTTCGTTGACTTCATTTTCCACCACCACTGCGAAATCAATATCTCCGGTTTTAATGAATACGTCACCCAAATTATCTTCAACTTCATTGCCGCCGGTATTTAGGTCTAAACTAACCACGTTCTCCATCACCGCTTCATGATTAATCAGGATGATCACACCGTTGTCTAAAGTTAAACTGAGTTGATTATCCGAACCGCTGCCATTGTTGGCAATTTTGATTAATAAATCCCCACCTAAATCCTGCCAGACCTTTGCGTAAGCTCGGTTTAATTGATTAGTTAATTCCACCAAACCTTTAATGGAGCCGGTCTCAATCATCACGTCGCCTAAATTGCCGACAGCCAGATTATTGCCGCTATTAACTATCCCTGTAATTAGATTCCGGATCAAAGCCTCTTGACTAATTTGAACCTCGGTGGTTAATAGTTGGGTTAGCTCGATTTCATTAGTCGAACCGTTGCCATTATTAATAATGGTCAACTCCGTCTGGCCGGCTTCACAGCAACCCACCTCTACCACCGATTGGTTAACTTGGTTTTCCACTTGGCTTTCCACCGAAATATTCCCGGTTTCGATGGTGGTCTCGCCGCTATTGTTACTGACGCTGTTATCGCCGGTGTTGGCCTCAACCGCCACTTCATTAGTGATTTCCGTCTGATTCTGCTGCACTACTGTTGTCGTTTGCTCGACTTGAGTCGACACTTCATTAGCCGAACCATCACCGTTACCACTGACATTAATTTCCAAAGCTTGGGTCGCCTTAACGCCAAGTAAGGGAATCATTAACGGCAGACTCATCAGGCCGAGTAACCAAGGCTTCATGCCTAAATTTAACCTGCGGCAGGCAAATTTATATCTTAACTTTTCGACGCCAAGTGTAGAGTGACACTGCCATCACCGGGGCCAAGAGCATCAACCAGGCTAGATTAACGTGAATCACTTTTTTCGCCGAGGCACTACCAAAGACGGCCTGGCTACCAGCGGCTACGGCTTGCGGTACCGCTTCATTGCTTTCCAATTGACTGTTAATGATCGAACTCCCAAAATTTAATCGCGCTAACCGGGCGGCTAACCTGGGGCTTGATACCGGTTCGACGACTTCAACTACCTCGGTGGTGTCTTCTTGGTTAGCCGTTGACTCAACCGCTGCCAGCCCACCTCGTCCAGCCGCCGGTGGCGCTGCTGGTTCGGCTCCTTGAGTTAAGACTTCGGTCGCCGCTTTTTCTTGGCCTGGTCCGAAGAAATTACCTCTCCAGGAACCAAATACGTTGACGACGGTTATAAATAAACGGCCGCTACCGGCAATATTATTATTAACGAAATTCATTATATTGGCCACGATGGTCGCATCACCGGTAGTGATGGTGTTGTCCCCCCCGGTGTTGCGGGAGGCGCTGTTGCCACCGGTATTGGCCGATAAGTTTAGGTTATTATTCACCACCGCTTGGTTAGTTTGAACCAAGGTGTTGTTGGACGCATTGGTCACCGCGGCAGTATTGGTCGAATTGGCTCCGTTACCGCTGTTAGTCACTACTACTTCTCCTGATTCGAGGACCATAAACTCCAAACCCACCGATCCAGCATAGGTGGCACCGGGATCAGCTCCCATGATTTTCCCTAACCATTGACCGGCCTCGTTCACTAACACCAGCCAGGTATCACCCAGAATATTCAGATTGGCCAGATTCGTCACCGCGGCTTTCACCTCGGTGTCCCCGGTGGTGACCGTATTATTACCGCCGGTGTTGCGGGAAGTTTCGTTATTTCCGGTATTAGCGTCAAAAGTTAAGCTGTTGGTAATATCGGCCGTGTTGTTTTGGAAGGTCGCGTCGTTCACCTCGGTCTCTAAACTAGCACTATTATTCGATCCAGCCCCGTTACCGGTATTAGCCAGAGTCGTCATCGCCTCAGCCGGAAAAATAATATCCCCGATTAGATCGCCAAAGATGTTCACCACTCCATAGATGACGTTACCGGCTAAATTATTGTTTGCCAAGGTTAATAGGTTGGCCGCTACATTTGCATCCCCGGTGGTAATGGTGTTGTCTCCGACCGTATTGCGGTCAGCCTCATTATTGCCCGAGTCGGCGCTCAAGGTCAGGGTATTGTCCAAATTGGCCACATTGGTTTGGAAAGTGGTGCTCTCATTATCGTAACTGACTTCACCGCTATTATTTGATTCAGCTCCGTTTTGGCTGTTAATGACACTGGATGACGGTGTCCCACAACCGGATATACAGGCCGAACCAAAATCTAGAATGATATCTCCGACATGGTCGTCGGCAATATTAAATTCTGCCACCATGATCCCATCGACATTAGTATTGACCGCGGTCACGACGGTACCGGTGACATTAGCGTCTCCGGTCTCGATAGTGCTGTCGCCCACATTATTGGATGCTTCGTTGTCTCCAGTAGTGGCGCTTTGAGATAAGCTGTTACTCACCACCGCCGTATTGGTTTGGATGGTCGTGCTGTCATTGGTAACCCCGACGCTGCCGCTGTTATCGGAACCGGCACCATTGCCCGTGTTCGCCAGCGTGGTACTGCCGCTGCCTCCAGGAATGGTACTGGCACTGTTATTATTACCTAAAGTGACTACCGTGGCCGTTGACGAGGCGTTACCGGTATCAATCTCGGTATCACCTACGTTGCCCGAATCGGTTTCTCCGCCTGAGCTGGTTTCATTGGTCTCGCTACCGGTGGCTTGAGACTCTGTCGGAGTTTGATCCTCAGTCTCATCTTCATCCCGATCACCCCGGTCTCGATCTCCCTCAGGTTCTGGTTGAGTTGGACTTTCGGCTTGGGTTTCTGGTTCATCACCGGGTAAGCCAGGAACCGGCGGTGGCGTCGGGGCTGGGGGTGGGGCTTCTTCCTGTGGTGGTACGGGGGGCGGGGTCGGTGCAGTCGGTGGTTCCGGCAAATCAAAAGCCGCTACCGGCATCGCCGATTGACCAACTAAACATAGGCTTAGCAGGCTGGTGAAAATAATTTGGTTATATCGTTTCATATTTCCTTTCTATCTTGACTTCGTCTCAGTCATCTCTGAAACCAAGTCACGAATTTGTAAATATCTTTTTGTAAATATCTTAAGGTTAAATGCGCGCGGGTGAGGGGTGCTGCCCGTTGGCTTGTGTCACCCCCCACACCGATTGCATATTTTAAGCTTGACTGCCTAACCAGGCTAAGAAATCGGAAAAGTCAAAGGAAAAGGAAAAATCCCATCCCCCGAAATCCCATTCTGGCATTTCCCAGTCAGACAAGTCACCTAGGACGTTGGTAGAACCCTCATTGGAAACCATCACTTTGGCTTCCCCGTCACCGGTATCGATGATTGGGTCCTCACCGTCACCTTGGGTACTATCTTCCACTTCGTTGTCACCGGTTTCGACTTCTAACTCTAAGCCGTTTTCAAAGCCGGTTTCACTCTCAGCACCTTGGAAGACTTCAGTCTCATCTTTAAGCCAGGCTTCGATCTCGTTCTCCGAGTCCACACCATTACCTACGATCTTGGCCAAAATGTCTTCTAGGACACAGCAGCCTAGGTCGGCATAATTAAAGCCGGCCCAATTCTTGACTGTGGCGTCAACCAAAGCGTTACCGGTCTCGATTTCCACTTCTCCGCCGGTATTATCCTCGGCTTCGTTGTCACCGGTTTCGGCTTCCAGATCGAAGAGGTTACCGATAGCGGTCAAATTGTCCTGAGCTAAAAGAGTTTCTCGCCGCAAACCGAGTTCGATTTCATTATCTGAATCCGAACCGTTGTTGGCGATTAACAATTTAACTGAGCCACCGTCGCCACTGCCGCCAATGCTGGCCATGTTCATGTTGGCTTTGGTGTCACTGAGGACTTTAACCGTTGCATCACCGGTATCGATTTTGACATCCCCATTGGTGTTGTCTTCGGCTTCGTTGTCACCGGTCTTCGCATCTACTTTAACTTCGTTCAAAATTTCTGCCACGTTGGTTTGGTAAACTTCGGTTTCACTCATATCTTTGAGTTCAACCTCGTTCTCCGAACCGCTGCCATTGCCTGAAATTTCTACTTCAGTATCGCCGGCACATTCACCGCAAGTTTCCACTTCGGCGACGTTGCTATTGACCTCATTCTTCACTTGCACGTCAACTTTAGCGTCACCGGTTTCAATGGACACGTCGCCGCCGGTATTATCCTCGGCTTCGTTGTCGCCGGTTTCGGCCTTAACGTTAATCTGGTTAGAGACTTGGGTGTTATTTTCTTGAACTACAGTGGTGGTGGAGCGGTTGCTCACTTCCACCTCATTTTCCGTATCAGATCCATTGCTGGAAATGATTAAAGTCGTATCTGCGAAAATAGGGAGGGCTGCTTGCAACAGGATCGCTCCCGTGGCTGCAGCCGTTGCTAGTTTAGTTAATTTCATTAATTCTTTCACCTCCTCTCTGTCTGTATTTCACCCGTTTTAGGGTTAATAGGGTGAGCTGATAAAAAAAGAAGCCGCTCAGTCCGGTTTTACTGGACTGATTGGCTTCCGGTTGCGGTTAGCCTTTTAGAATTTGTTTATAAGTCTTTAAGACTAGTCTCTATAAGATAGATTCGAGGTTAAGTTTAGGCAGTTTGGTAATGATGACCATTAGTTTTTTTGATGTTACGGGTAGTAATTTGGGTTACCATTGAATTTTGCACGTATATTTCTACGCTGCCGTATGAATCAATACTTTTAAGAGCATCGCTTAACTCGTCCATCAACCGAGTCGACATCCGTTTACTGGAATAGGGCAGCTTGATTGGCGCGGATGGCCAGTTTATGGCCGTTGTTTGCGAAGGTTTATTTGGTTGATTAGATAGACTCATAACCAATCTATTAAATCTTTATATAGCTTGTCAAGTACGACTTTTTTACCATATTTACCAGGCTTCTGCTAGAAGAGCAGTGGGACTTGTTGTTTTTCCCCTTCAATCGGTCCGATCTGCAAAATTAAGCTATTATCCGTTTCGTTGATCGGAAAGCCGATCCGAGTGTTTTTGGTGGAAAGGGCTTGAACTTCGACCCCGTTATCTTCTTTGTCATTGTGGATATCTGGAGCCAGCCAATCACTGCTGCCGTTAACATTTAACCTAAAGTAGTTCCGGGTTTTAACGCCGACACCACTGGCAATCGGATTGATTATCTTTAGATTAACGATTAAAAAATCGCGTCCCTCTAAAGCGTTAGCCTTCTTGCCTTGGACGATAATTTCGTCGCGTTTTTCCGCATCGGTCACCATCATGGTCATTACGCCTAACGAGACGCCTTTGGCATCTAAAACCGGAATCGGGACGTTAACATTAATCGGTGTCGAAGCCAAAATCTGGCTATTACTGGATAAGACTTCGCTGGTGGATCCGTTAACGTTATTTTGGCTACCGCCCCACCATCTATAGATCAGCCAAATCGGCAGTAAAATGACTACTACCATTGACGCCACTTTAAACCACTTTTTACCCGGGAGATATTTTATTTTATTAAGTTGAAGAAGCTGGTGCCTGCTTAGCCTCATAGAATTGTTTCATGCGGGCAGGCACTTTAAATATTCAATTTGTGAAAGTAGCTGTATCTTACTTTCAGATTCAGACTCTGTCAACCTTGAGCTTAACTCTGGTAGATTGATTTTCGCTGCTGTTGCCTTACCTGCCAGAGACCAAGGCAGATACCCAGACTGTCAATCAGTAGGTCAGCTAACCTACTCTGCCTCATTGGCACCCAATTTTGGTGCCATTCATCGGTTAAAGCGTAAATTAGACTGACTCCGCCGGCTACCCCGGCCGCTACCGGCCAATTCTTAGTTTTGGTGAGGCAGGCTCTAAACCACAACCTAAAGAGTACATAATATTCCACCACATGGGCCGATTTTTTAACCAGCCAGTTTAACCACGGCTCATCAGGACTGGGTAATGAGCTGAAACTGGACCAAACAAAAATTACTCCCATCCATAAAAAAGGAGCCGTCCATAACATTATTTTATTTCGCATAATTCTTGCAGTCGGCCTCTTCTTTCAATAATTAAACTAATTCTTTTTGATACGTCTTCCAACCCTGCCAACCGGCCGCTGCCAACAAGCAACCACCACCCAAAAATATCAGCACCGACCCTTTTTGGCGGGTACCAGCTTTACCCTGAACCACGCTTTCGGCAGCTTGACTGCTCGGTGAAGCCGTCTGCAGCTTGAAATCGGTGTTAGCGCTGCTGGTCCCTAGGGTTTTCCTTTGCTCTCCACCTAAGCTTGGTGCCGCTTTAGGTGGGGACATCGTGATGGGCCCGGTTGGTTTGGCGCTAATTGTCGGTGTCCTCTCAGACTTAATCACTGGAGTCGGTTCCTCACTTTGGCTGAATCGATTCTGACCCCCTTTGGTCACCGTCTCGGTCATTTGCCAACTCTCGCCTGATTTAATCCAACTTTGCCCCGCCTCACAAATCTCAAAACTGGCTCGATCTAAAACCGAACCATCGTTCCCCAATAGCTCCAGGTTGTCACCTTGGTTATTAATAATTGCCTGACTTAACTCTTGGATGTGATAGCCGTTAGCGGCGATGCGACCGCTTAAGGCCAGCCGATGTTTGCCTTCATCTTGAATGGTTAAACCTGCCAAGGACTTCTCAGCGTTGTCCGGATTGACCAATTCAATCCACTCGCTTTGTGAAACCTCCGGGCAGGCATAAATTTCCGAAAAATAGACCCTGCTGACCCAACTGGTGGTCACCGCCCCTGTCGTCGGCTGAGCTGGGTTGGTCTGGTTTTGACTTTGATTGGTCAAACCTTTGGTCGGCGTGGTCACTTGCCAATTGCCCGAACCATCGGGTACTCGGGCCATGACTTGATCGGTCGGCACCTGGTTATAGTCAATCGAATCGACCACCGTTCCCTCAGGATTCATTAACCGCACCTGATCCTGGCTGTTATTCAAGCCGATTTGGCTCTGGCTCTTATCAATTACTAAGAATTGACGGGCGGCCAGTGTCTGCACTGGAATTTTATAAGGCCTAGTCCCGCCCTCGCTGTCATCAACTTGCCAGTTGTCAAGTTCCATTGACGTTTCCGTCTCGTTGTAGAGTTCAATCCACTCGGTCTGATCATTTGGGTCACTGGGATCGGGCATAAATTCATTTATCATCAGCGCTTTAACCTGAGTCACCATCAGACTCAGACTCAGTAGTGGCCAAGTGACCCACCCTATCGTCCTCATATCTTTAGCCTAACCGAGGTTCCTTGACTAAACAACCTCCGAGGTTATCTAACCGAGGTTATCTAATCTAGTCACCTTAGTAATTAACGTGGAGATAATAAGTGTCATAGCCGTCGCCGTGATCCACATGGACATAGCGTAAATGGCCGCTGCCGCAAGCAATTGCCCCACGATACAGCGTCCCGCTCTTAACCGCTTTAACCTGCAGACTACCGCCATTAGAGATCATATCCAAGCCGGTATGCGGCGCCCCGCCATAGTAGCGTAAAGTCGACGCATAAAAAGTCATGCCATAACCTTGGGTAATTCGGACCGGATCGTCCACCGGCCAAGGCCAACTGCCGCTGAAATCAAAAGATCCGTCCGGTGCGTTATCCCAAACCACGCTTTTACCGCTCAAAAATGAGGCTGGATTTAGGTGGTTGCTGTCCTTAGTCACTTCGAGATGCAAATGCGAGCCGTTGGAACAAGCCGACGAACCGGCAATGATCGAGGCAATCACCGTTCCTTCGCTCACCGACCCGGCTTCCGTTTCCTTGCCTTTGCCAGCTACAATCGAAAAGATAGCGTTTAATTCGGCCATCGCCCGGGCTAATTGTTCTTGGTAGCGCCGCTCGTCGTTGCGGGTGACGATTAACAGGGCTTGTTTCTCTCGCTGCTGTTTATCCAAATCAGCTTTTTGGCTAACCAATTTGTTTTGCAGCTGCTTTACCTCCGCCTGTTTGGCTTCTTTAACCTGCCGCTGTTGATCGTAATTGACTCTGGCTTCTTCCAAAGCAAAGATCACTTCCCGGTCGTGTTCTTGGGATACCTGTAAATACTTGAAGCGGCGGAAAAAATCGTTAAAACCGTCGGCTAAAAATAAGAGCATGATCGGATCGGTGGCATTATTTTTGTAAGTTTGCTTTAAGCGGTTGATCATCACGCTGGACAGTTTAGACAAATTGACATTCAAGACCCCGATTTTGTCCTCCAATACGGAAATTTGCTGTTCCAATAGGGAAATTTCCCCTTGCGTTTTATTGATTTCTTTTTGGGTCAATTGCACCCGTGTGGTGATGTATTGCAAAGTTTGGGACAAAGATTGCTTTTGGTTCTTAATCTCTTCCAGTTTTTGCTCCAGCTCGGCAATTTCTCGTTTTTGGGTCTCCACGTCACCGGTTTGCGCCCACACCGGTTGTCGGCTTAAAATCAACCCTATAAGCCAGCTGCCAAGGAGAATCAACTTTAAGCCAGACTTATTCACCATAACGTCGACTTGAAATACTGCCGGAGATAACACCCAATCCCGCCGTCGCCGCTAACACGGTTACCAGCATCAAGAGCATCGTGGTCAGGGGTACCGGTAAGAGGGGAATCTCACCCATGAAATCCAGTAGGGTCGGGGTGGCGTATAACAGCAGAATATAACCCAACAACCAGGCGGTCAGCGCTCCCACCAGGCCGTAAAATACTCCCTCAAACACGTATGGTAGATAAATAAACAGCGGCGTCGCCCCTAACAATCTCATGGTGGCAATTTCACTCCGTTTCGCCGCTACTTTCATCGAAATAATAATGGTAATAATCAAAAATGAGGTTAAGCCTAACACCACTAGCACCACCACTCCGGTCGTCCGAATTGCCTGAGACCATTTTTTCAAAGCGTCGATGATATCCTGCTGGTAAATAACTTCGTCCACCCCGGCGGTACTGTCGAAATAACTTTTGACTTGGGCCAAATCGTCAATCGTTTTTGCCGCCACCTCCAAGGAGGCTGGCAGGATGTCGGCCGTGACCATTTCCAAGAGTAAGGGATCATTTTGGTTTTGCTCTTGGTAGATCTCCAAGGCTTCGGCTTTGGAGACATAGTTAACCTTGGCTACAAATGGTTGCTGTTCCAGGTTTGCCTTAATTTCCAGTATCGTCGTTTCGTTGACATCATCTTTGAAAAAAGCGGTCACTTGGGGTCGGGTTTCAAAATAATTTAAGACTACCTGTGATCCCAGCCAAAACAATATAAATAAGTAGGCCACAAATGAAGTTAACGTTAGCACGATGATGGCCGCCAAGGCTTGGTAGGGACTGCGGCGGATATTGCGGTAGGTATTAATTAAAATTCGGCGCATAGACTATTTCTCGACTGTTTCGCTAGTCAGGTTGGCTTGGGTCGGGATTTTTACCGGGGCGTTGTCATTGACCACCTTCCCGTTTTCCAAGCGGACCACTCGTTTTCTTAAGCGGTTAGCCATGTCATCGTCGTGAGTGGCCATGATCACCGTCGTCCCGTGTTTATTGATGCGATCTAATAAATCTACAATTCCCCAGGCATTTTTCTGGTCCAGGTTACCCGTCGGTTCATCGGCAAACAACACCGCCGGATCAGTGCCCAAAGCCCGAGCAATCACCACCCGTTGGGCTTCACCCCCGGATAATTGTGAGGGAAACAAATTACCTTTGTCTGTCAAGCCGGCCACGTTGAGTAATTCTCCGACCGTCTTCACCACCGCCTCATCAGTTTTATTTAAGATCTCCAAGGATAAGGCAATGTTTTCCGCCGCGGTTCGGTCCGGCAACAGTTTATAATCCTGAAATATGACGCCGATTTGCTGTCTCAAGAGGGGAATCTCTTTTTTCTTCAAACTGGTTAAGTCAAAATCGCCGACTTGGATCGTCCCTTCGGTCGGGGTGATTTCTTTGATCAACAATCTGGCTAGGCTGGTTTTACCGGCCCCCGACGGGCCTAAGATAAAGACAAATTCCCCCGGCCTAATCGCTAGTGTGATTTGGTCTAGAGCGTTGGTGGTACCGTAACTTTTGCTGACGTGATCGAAAATTATCATAAATCACCTGGCCTGGTCTATTCCGCGTCAGCTTCAATCTCTACCTCTTCGGTAAACGGTTTTTCGGCGTTGAGACTGACGACTTTTACCTGACCCACATCCATCAGCCAGCCAGCTTTTTGGGCATTAAAAGTTTCACCCTTAACCTCAACTTGGTGGTTGATGAACTGATCCAGATCTAAAACTGAAGAGGTTAGGTAAACATTTCGGGATGGTCCTCCGGTCCGCATCAGGTGGTGAGAGCCTTCACCGTCGATCCCGCCTTTGACTAAGATGCCTTCGGTCGTATCCGGAAATTGGCTGGCATCTTCAGCCCCATAGGTCTTACCGGCTTGAATGGCGTTGGCCTTATTGTCCCCGGGTCTGAGCATCTCCCCACCGGTTAAAGCTGTGGCCGGTTTTAATTGAAACAGAGCGTAACCGGTTCCCACCCCGGCCAGAATCACCACTGCCGTTAAGACTATAGTGGGAATCCAGGGTTTTTTGGTTTTGGTTTTCTGACTCATGGCTGGTTTTGGACTCACTAGTTTGGGTTCGCTCGCTTTCGGTTCATCCATGGGTGGGGGCTCGGATACCTCTGGTATAACCCCGATTTTCGGGACCTCGTCAACATTCATACCCAACTATCCTAACACACCTCTTCTCGCTTGCCCACCATCGAGTCAGAGCCTTAGATCGGTTTCATTTTAATTTGCGCTTCGATCAGGCTGTCTAATTCCCCGTTTAAGACCGCCTCGGTATCGGCCGTTTCCACCCCGGTCCTTAAGTCCTTGACCAGGTGATACGGGTGCAGGACGTAATTTCTGATCTGCGAACCCCAACTGGCCATGGTTTGCCCTTTGAGTTTAGCCAATTCCGCTTGTTGTTGTCTTTCTTGTTTTTGCCACAACTTGGCTCGTAACAAAGACAAGGCGTATTTCCGGTTTTGTTCTTGGTAGCGCTCTGTTCGACACTCAACCACGAATCCGGTTGGTAGGTGAGTTAACCTGACTGCGGTGTTGACTTTATTAACGTTTTGACCACCATGGCCTCCGGCTCGGGAAAATTGCCAGGATAACTCCTCGTCTTTAAGTTCAATCGCTTTAGTTTCTTCAAGCAAGGGCATCACCTCTACCAGGGCAAACGAAGTTTGTCTTAATTTGTCGGCATTAAACGGGCTTTGCCGGACCAGGCGGTGGGTTCCCTGTTCGCCTTTAAGATACCCATAAGCCAGCTTGCCTCGGATCAGGTAGGTAACTTCTTTAACCCCGGCTTCTTCCCCCCGCGATTCATACACCGCTTCCCACTTAAAGCCGGCCCTCTCGGCATAACGCTGATACATCCGACTCAGCATCTGGGCCCAATCCATGGCTTCGGTTCCGCCTTGGCCGGCGTGAATCGCCAAAATGGCGTCATCGGTGTCGTACGGTCCGGTTAAAAACAACTTTATCTCCAGCTGGCGGTACGCTTTATCCAGCTGGGCTAGGGTCTTTAATAAGTCTTGTTTCATGGCTTCATCTTGGGTATCAGCCATCTCGATCAAGGCCAGGTTTTCCTCGATCTGTGCCTGCAATTTGGTAATTTGCTCAACCTCGGCTTCACTCTCGGCTAATTTTTTAGTTGTCTCCCGGGCAGCCGCTTCGTTTTGCCAAAAATCCGGCGCTGCCGTTAAGGCTTTGAGACGGTTGATTTCTGCCTGCTTTTTAGGCCAGTCCAATTTATCGGCTGTGGCCATTAGTTTGGCTTTCAACTCCAGTAGTGATTGCTTAATCTCATCCATAGTTTAAGGGTTGGCTTCGGTGATCACATCCTGACAGAAATTCCGTTTGACCTCCTTGGCTTTCTCGGCCGGTAAGCCTTTTAATTCTTGGGTTAAGACCATAATTAGTTCTTCGACTTTGACTGCTTTTGGTTCCCCGGTAAACGGATTTTGCGGCAGTTTAATTTCTTTGATTTTATCGACTAATTCGTTGATTTCCACCTGAGGCAGTTTCCCGGTCAAATCTTGAGCCGAGGTCGTCGCCCCCAACACCTGCTCCCGGTATTCCAAGACTTGCTCTCCATAAGGGACCTGACGGAATAATTCCGGTTTCCAGATTACTAGTGCTGTTATCACCCCGGCTACGATTAGGATTCTCGGTAACCAAAATCTCATAACCTCATTATAACCGTTCCTCTTACTCGTACCTTAAGGCTTCGATCGGGGATAGCTGACTGGCTTTTCTGGCGGGGTAAACCCCGAAAATTATTCCCACCGCGGCCGACACGCCAAAGGCTAAGACCACCGCCGACCAGGTCACTTCCGCCGGGATAAAACGCTTGACAAAGTAGGTCATCATCTCAGCAATTAAGACCCCGATCAACCCGCCCAAGATTGACAAGACTACCGACTCAATTAGGAATTGGATCAAAATCACTTTGGGTGTGGCGCCGATGGCTTTTCTGAGACCGATCTCCCTCGTCCGCTCGGTCACTGACACTAACATGATGTTCATAATACCGATACCACCGACAACGAGCGATATAGCGGCAATTCCCCCTAACCCGGCCGTTAAGGCTCCTAAAATTTGATCGATGATTTTGAGAATATCTTCCTGCTTAAACACCGAAAACTCATCGGCCTTCAGCCTTTTTAAAAAGTATTTTTCAATTTCTTTGATGGCTCCATCGGTTAGTTCCTCGGATTTAATCGCGGCCATCACCCTGATGACTAACTTAGAATCAAACAGCTCAAACCAGTTGGTAATTGGGATAAACACGTACTGGTCAAACGATGGTCCACCGAACCCCCCGCCGACTTTCTCGCCCACCCCGATGACTGTGTAATCCCGATTTTTAATCAGGATTTTTTTCCCGACCGGGTCTACGTCGCCGAATAAATCCTTAGTTATTTGGTAACCTAAAAAGACGACTGCCTCTTTTTTCTCTTCCATCGCTTTATCAAAAAATTTACCCTTTATCGGCTTGGTGCTGGTGATGGTTGCATAATCATGATTGACTCCGACGATTGACGATTTTTCCGTATTTTTTTTGTAAGACACTTCAGCCGAGTTCACCGAAAAAGCGGTGACCGCTTTAACATATTGGCGCATTTTACGAATGGCGTTGATGTCTTCGTATTCTAAGGTATTTGCCAGGAGGTTAGCCGCCATCTGCTCGTCGCTTTGAAAGCCGCCGCCCTCCTCGCCAAATAACTCTCCCGGAGCGATAAAGATGTTGTTGGCGCCGAACTGCTCGAATTGGTCAGTTACATAATTTTGTAAGCCCTGGCCAATCGCCATCAACATAATCACCGCCCAAACGCCGATAATTACTCCCAGCATGGTTAAGACTGACCGGGTCTTGTTAGTCAGGAGCGCCCTCAAAGCGATATTAAGTAACTTACTCCAATTCATAAGGTTTTACGGGCCCATTTGGTTGGACGGTCGCTCACCACCCGGCCGTCGGCCAAAGCTACGATTCGTTTGGCGATCTTGGCAATCTCTCGGTCGTGAGTCACCATCACAATTGTTTTGCCTTCGTTGTTCAATTTTATGATAATTTTTTTAATTTCTTCGCCCGAGCGACTATCTAGGTTACCGGTCGGTTCGTCGGCAAAAATCAGACTGGGTTGATTAACTAATGCCCGGGCGATGGCCACTCGCTGTTGCTGGCCGCCCGATAACTGGCTGGGGGTACTCGACAATCGGTCACCCAAACCCACTTGTTCAAGCATTTCTCGGGCGCGTCGCTCCCGGTCTTTTTTGCCGTCCCCGGCATAAACTAAGGGTAAAGCCACGTTATCTATCGCGTTGGTCTTGGCTAAGAGGTTAAATTGCTGGAAAATAAAGCCAATTTCCCGATTGCGTAAGCGGGCTCGTTCCGGTTCGGTATAATCCATGGTATCCATCCCTTTGATTTGGATTATCCCCTGAGTTGGATAATCCAAGAGCGAGGCAATATGCAGGAAGGTAGATTTACCGCAGCCCGACGGGCCGACTACCGCTAAGAATTCTCCCTCATTAATGGTTAAACTGACCTGGTTCAGAGCGTATAAATCTTCCTCACCCAACCGGTAAACTTTCGAGATATCTTTTAAGACTAAAACTGGTTGGGTCATTGGCTTTCCCCTATTCACTCTCAGGGACGACAACCGCCTCTGTACCCGTCAAACCGGCCAAGATTTCCACTTCGGTTTCCCCTTCAATTCCCGTTTTCACTTCTTTTTGGTTGATATTCCCGTTGGTATAAATCTCGACATAAGTCAGCTCATCGCGGCTGATCAGGCTGTCTAAAGGCACGGTTAAAACCTGGGATTTTTGAGCTAATACGATATTGGCGTCGCCGTTCATGCCTAATCGATATAAAAGCGCCTCATTGTTTACTGGTAAACTGATTTTGATCGCGTAACCCAAACTACCCGACTCTGTCGTCGATGGGGCAAAAGCGATTTGGATTACTTGCCCCTCAATTTCGGTTTCCGGATAAGCATCCAGGCTAATCATCACTGCTTGACCGGGCTTAACCAAACTGACGTCTTCCTCATCAATAATTACCCTAAAATATATTGTCTGGGGATCGACAATGACAACTTGGTCAGTCGGTAAAATATACAGGTTAGCCACCGGTCGATCCACCCGGGTCACAATCCCGGCGATCGGGCTAGTTAAATAGGCGTTTTTGATGGCAATATCTCTGATTTCCGCCGCCAAAGCTGTGTTTTTTAAGTCTAACTGGGCGCTTTCCACTGTCCGACGCTCGCTTGGATTTAAGCCCGAACTGCCGTAATAATCATTATCTTCCAGTGTTTGTTCAAAGGCGCGAAACTCTTTCCCGTGAAGGTTTTGATCGACGGCCATTTGTTTCTGGAGAGTGCTGACATCGACCGCAGCCACACCTTGCCATTGCTTGACCCAGTCGCCTTCTTTCACCCCGACCCAGGTCAGTTTGGCCGCCGCTGGAAAACTTAAAGTCGCCGATTGGGAGGCATCGATCAATCCCGACACTTGCAGAGTCTGGGTCAGGTCTTTGATTTGGGGGGTAACCGTCACCGGTGGTTTTTCCGACTGACTCTGGCGGTAATATCCATAGCCACCGCCAACGATCAGCATCATCAGGACTCCCACCACCCACCACTTATGGTTTTTAAGCCACCGCCAAACTCTTTTCATCGCCTTATTGTAGCTCATAACCGGGCTCGCTGCCGTTCCCAATAAGGCCCCCGCCGGCAGAGTTTGACTTTATCTGCCGCTTTAGCTAATAGTTTCTCCACCGCGGTTTCTAATAAGATGGTGTTTTGTGATCCCTTCACCATTAACAAATCTCCCGATTTTAATTGCGGTTCAATCACCTCGGCCGCTTGGTTGGCGTTGGTACACCACACCGCCCCAGCCACCATCGCTTGTCTCATCAACGGTCCAACCAGGAAAACCTTGGCCGCTGCTGTTAAAGCCAACTTGATCACTTCGGTATGGGCTTCTGGCCCAGCCGCACCCAGTTCCCGCATATCTCCCAACAAGACTAATTTCCGCTTTGCCTTGACTTGAGCCAGTAAAGCCAGCATGTCCGCCATCGTTTGGGGTGAAGCGTTATACGAACTATCCAAGATCATCGAGCCGTTAAGCCCCAGGAGTAAAGTCGCTCGCCCTGGTGGTAAGCGATAATTTTTCGCTAGTAGTTCCACCCCTTCCGGTAAGCTATAATCTTCATCCAGGGCTACACAGAGAGCCGCCGCCAAGGTCGATCCCAAATGCTCGGGTAATAAGTCAGGGAGACTTAACTCGGCTCGTGTCTCTTCCGCCCTGAATCCGAATGTCGTGCCCTTTATTTCCGGCCGCCATGACGTGATCACCACGTCCGAACCTGGGTTTTTACCAAAACTCATCACTTGGGCTTTGGTCTTGGCTTTAAACCCCCAGACTCGCGGATCATCTCGATTTAAGATCGCCAAGCCATTCTCCGGTAAACTCTCAATCAACTTCCCTTTTTCGGTTGCTATCGCCGCCACTGGATCGGAATCGGCATAATAAGCGGTGTGTACCGGTAAAGCATTTAAATAAATTGCCGTCCGTGGCCGGACTATGGTTAACAAATACTCCATGTTTTTCGGGGCTTGCGGCGAGTCGACTCCCATTTCCACCACCAGTATTTCATACGGTTGCCAGTTGGTTAAAAGTTTTATCGGCGCCAATACCATCATTCTTAACCAATCAAGGCAGGAAAAATCTTTAGGTTTAATCCCTAATATGTTTAAGGGGATACCCGACTCTGAGTTAGCTTTATAGGAAACTTTAAGTTGGTATTTGTCCTGAAGTATGGCCTTAACCGCATTGCGACCGCTGGTTTTACCGGCACTGCCGGTGATCCCGATAATATCCGGGGCATATTTTTTGAGTTGCAGCCTGGCCCAAAATCTCAGCCATTTAAGGACAAACAGTCCCAACCCCTGCTTCATGCTCCTATTATATCCCGCCCTTAGTCTTCGGAAATGGTAATTGATTCAATCTTGTCGCCAATTTGGGTGGCTTTGGCTGTATCCAGGCCGCTAACCACTTCACCAAAGTTGGTGTATTGGCCGGTCAACCAGGCACAATCCTTGATGCAGACAAAGAATTGCGAGTCATTGGAGACTTTAATATCGCCGGCTCGGGCCACTCCCAGTGACCCCAGTTTAAACGGTACTTCAGATAATTCCGTGGGCATGTCGCCGCCGCCGGTGCCGTTGCCGTCAGGATCACCACCCTGAATCACCCAGTCTTCAACCCGATGAAAAGTTAATCCTTGGTAAAAACCACTCCTGGCTTTGTTGATAAAATTCGTGACTGTTTGCGGAGCTGACTCGAGGTATAACTTAACCACGATGGTGCCCCGGTTAGTTTTAATCGTCGCCGTTACTGACTTGGGTAATGACTCTGACTGACCACTCATGGTTGCCTCCCTAATTGACTGGGTGGGTATGGCTGTCGCTTGGCTAGCGGTGGGCGGTGTTTGCGCGTTACAGCCAGCTAATAAGACTATCATTAATCCGGCCAAACCTAACCTTAAACGCATACCGGCTCAGGTTACCCTATTTAGTTGCTGTTTGCAACGCTCGCCGACTGTATGTTAGGATCAGCCCATAGCAGCGAGGGTTTATGGTTGATGATCGCTCCGGTCCGACTTTTGATGCCGAATCCATGGATGCCACCCAAAGTCTCATTCAGCGCTTGGCTGATCAGCTGGATCAACTTAAAGCCAAACAAAAAGAATTGTCGGAAATGCTCAAAAATATCTTTGTCAACGACGAAACCTTTAATCAAAACCAGCTCCAAGCCAAAGAAGCCGCTAAAGCTTTCAAGGACCGCGCCGCCCAACTCAATGAAACCACTGAAGTCAAAGATTTAAAAATGAAACTAGCCGACCTCAAAGAGGATTTGAAAATGGTCGAAGAGTCACTCGATATTCATTGCCTCAATTATTATCAGATGACCAACACCTTTTCCTTTCCCACCCCCGACGGCTCCGAACGCGAATTTGTCCTAAAAGCCCACCTCAAACCCAAGAAATAATTTTTCTCTCAATTTTCTTTAATGACTTCGGCTTCGAAAGTAAAGAGTTTGGTTTTAGGGTCAAGATAAGCATCTGGTGGTAAGCCGGCTTTTTGACTGCATAAGATTCTTAAAAACGTCTCCAGGTCCCACATGGTTTCGGTTGCGACCTGCGGTAAAAAGAGCCCCCGTCGACCCTGATTTTCGACCATGACCCCGTGTTGGCTAAGTTTGATCTCATGCCAATGACTCACCGGTTGCAGTGGAGTTAACAGCGAGATTTCCAGATCCACTTGGTCTAATTCGGCGGCAACCAATGGCGGGAAGCGTGGGTCTCGGGTGGCGGCAGCCACCGCTAACTCAGTAATCGCGCGGCATAAAGGCTTATTCGCTTCTAGATCACCGATACAGCCTCTCAGTTTTCCACCCATAGTTAAGGTCACGAACACTCCTCGCTGTTCCTGGAATATGGCTGCCGTCGGCATCGGTGGAGCCGCTTTAATTAAACCAAAATGGGTTCTTAAAGCTTCTCTGGCTAAGGTTAAAGCTGCTTGTTTACTTGACTCGTCCATCATCATTTTTTATACCCGGTAATGGCCGCATAACCCACCACTCGACTCTGGTCGCCGGCGACTTGGCCGGAATGGGCGTAAGCCTGTAGTTGATAAGTTAACGGACCGATTATTTTTCCGGCCATTAAGCCCACGGCCATGGCCTTAGCCCCGCAAGCAGCCGTCACTAAACCAGGGTAGCCAGCCTCCTCTACTTGCCTGACTCGGTCTAAAAACGACTCGGCTATACCCTGAATAAACGCTTCGATGACTTGATTATCGGTCTTCACGGCCACCTCGGCTGGCGGGTAATGAGCCAGGTCTGAACTAATGACTAGTAGAGTGTCCTGGTCTAAAGCGGTCGCCAGTTTCTGACCAATGAAGCGGCCAGTCGTCAGATTGATTTGCCCCAACAGAATTGGACAGATAGTGAAGCTAGAGCCTAATACCTGTTGTAAAAAGATTAGTTGCATCTCTAAAGAGTGTTCATCTAAATGTGGTTGTCCCTCTTTTCTGATTAGCTGATTAACTAATATCAGATTAACTAATTTCTTATCCGTAGCCACTGGCCCCAACGGTGTCTCCCAAACAATATGATCATCAACCACCGCATACGGCAAATTGGCTTGATGACTGACCCCTAAGATCATCACCCGGCGGTACCGCTGGCCGATTAGTTGCTGATAAGCCGAACCGGCAACTTGGCCCGAATAAATAATCCCGGCGTGGGGCGCCACCAACATCACCGGCCGCGGTCCTCTCGGCCGGGATTCGACCAACCATGGTTTTAACAATTGGGATAATTGCTCTTTAGAGTCTGGGTAAAAAATTCCGGCCACGGCGGGTGGTCTGACCATAAATTTACTAATTTCACTATACACTTTGCTACAATACGAGTTTAAGATGACTCCGACACCGCTCCATATCGTCATGCTCATCGATGCCTGGTTTCCCAAGGACGAAACCAGCCCCGGAGTTTGGGGTGGCGGCCAAGTCCATGTCCGCGAATTGCGCTCGCGCTTAGTCGCTGATTATGGCTGCCAGGTAGAACTCTTTTATGCCGCCCATAAAAACCTCCTCATTCGGTCACTCTGGGTTCTTTGGGTGGTAGCTGATGTCTTACTTTATAGTCGTTACCATCCCCAAATTCATCTGCTTCATTCTCATGGTTATTATTCCGGCTTAGCCGCCAAACTGATTGGCTTCTTTTTAAAAGTCCCGGTGGTTCATACCGTTCATGCCACTCCGGCCTTAGATCAGGCTAAAAAATCCCCTAAATTATTGATCGAAAAATGGCTGTTAACTAAACTTCACTACCAAGCCGAAATCAGCCTTTCCTCTCATTTTTTAAAATACCCCAATGTTAATCAGCGTCTGTCGGTCATCCCCAACGGCGTCAATATTCAGGCTTTCAACCAAGTCCGGGTAGTCAAATACCCAACCACCACCTTAATTTGGGTTGGCCAAGCCGACCCGAGTAAAGGTCTGGCAGTGCTCAAAGCCGCCCTGGTCAAAGTCAGACGGCTTTACCCAGAGCTTAAAACTGAACTGGTGACCGGTGGTCGCCTTTCTGGTCGGGCCATCATCAAAGCCTACAAAAAGTCTCACCTCTTCTGTTTACCGTCCTTGGCTGAGTCTCAACCGATTGCCTTGTTGGAAGCTTGGGCCGCTAAACTACCGGTGGTGGTAACTCGGGTCGGGGAAAATCAAACTATGGTTAAATCCGGGATTAACGGCCTCTTAGTTGATCCGGGTAATGCCCAACAATTGGCCAAAGCGCTGCTGCAACTGTTGCGTTCTCCCCGTCGGGCGACCGCCATGGGTCTGGCCGGTTATAATTTGGTCAAAAATCACTATTCCTGGGATCAAGTTGTCGCCCAAACTTACGCTGTCTATCTTGAGGTTCTTCAAACATCAGCTATGGCTGCTGAAAATAAGCTAGTGTTCGGTCTAAACCCTCACGAAAACTAATCCGTGGGTGGTAACGCAACAGGGCGATCGCTTTGCCGATATCCGGTTGGCGCCGTTCGATATCTTCTTCCCGGCCTTCGACTTGTTTCAGCTCGGCCTCACCCCCGGTTAGCTCTTTGATCAACTCCGCTACCGCCCTGATGGTTATTTCTTCCGGATTACCCAGGTTGATGACTTCATTAGCCGCCGCCGGGGTCGTCATCAGCCGAATTAGGTACTCAATCATATCTTCGATAAAACAGAAACTCCGGCTTTGCTGGCCGCTGCCTTCGATGGTGATCGGTCTCTTAGTTAAAGCCTGGTTAATAAAGGTCGGTATCACTCGCCCGTCGTCAGCCTGCATCCTGGGACCATAAGTGTTAAAAATCCGGCCGATCCGGCAATCTACCTGGTAGCGGCTTTTAAAAATGGAACAAACCATCTCCCCGAACCGTTTGCTTTCGTCATAGCAGGCTCTGGGACCGATGGGATTAACGTTGCCAAAGTAGGTTTCCTTTTGCGGGTGTTCCAAGGGGTTGCCGTATATTTCCGAAGTGGAAGTAAACAAAAACTGGCTTTTGTGCTGGACCGCCAGTTCTAATAGATGATGCGTCCCCAAACTATTGACCAGGTAGGTGGCCACCGGATTATGCTGGTAAGCTACTGGCGATGCCGGCGATGCCAAATGATAAATCATGTTAAAGCTAGTTTCAGGAGTCGGTTTACCCTGAGCTTGCCGAAGGGCCCATTCCACCACCTCTGTTTCAATGTAGTCAAACCGAGGGCTCTTAATTGCCTCGACTAAATTTTCCATACTGCCGGTAATCAGGTTATCCAAACCGGTGACCTCGGCCCCTTCTGCCAGTAGTCGATCCACTAAGTGCGACCCGATGAATCCTGCCGCCCCGGTGACTAATACCGTTTTACCTGTAAAATCTAAGTTCACTTAACCTCGTTTAAAAAATCATTAACTTGGCCAGCAAATTTAACTAAATCTTGATAATCATACCTGATAACTTGGAGAATTTTTTTAGGGTCGATTCTGGCGTATTCATGAGCGATAATGTTTCTCATCCCTGCCATTAATTGCATTCTTTCACTAGATTGTTGGTCGATAACCCCTTTGTTTTGTAAGTTGATAAAAACGTCCCGGTAAGTAGGTGGAACTCCTAAGCCCAGCTGATTATTCACGGTAATAGCCAAATCCAAAGCCGCTTGAATCGCTTTGTATACCCGTCTCTCCGCCAAAACCTCAACATCGCTATTAGGGGTAAAATCAGAATCTGACTTGTTCCTTAATCCATCCAAATCCTTAATATAGTTTTCCAGCTGGGCCAGTTGGTTAGTTACATCAAAATTAGTTTGCGGCATACTTTCCTTGTCTTAATCGGTTCGTAACCTGGTTATGATAGTCGTTAATTACCGGCACAAAATCATAATATTGGCTTAACTTCTGTGTCATAAAACTTATCGTCATCGACTGGTCATTCACCATCAACTTATCACCTGAGAAAACTTGAAATAGATAGGGTAGCGAGCTTTGTTCATTCAGAATTTTCAAATCACAACTTAATTCATCCCCAATTATTCTTTCAACCCCAGCAATGTATTCCAATTGAAATCGGGTAAATTGTGAAGAATTAACCTCCGGTTTAAAAAGTATTCCCAAATCTAGATCACTCATTGGATTAGCCGTGCCCTGATTTTGCGAGCCATATAAAAATATTGCCGCTACCTCACGCTGCGACTTAAAAAACGCTTGAATTTTCCGCTGATGCTCTTGATCTAATCCCATACCCTTTAATTATATACTCATCTTACTCAGGTTTGTATCCAAATTAGGTAACCATTCAGGATTTAACAAAGGGGATTTGACATTCCCTCAAGATCCAGGTTAGACTGAA